>DATMMY010000040.1:0-3009 GCA_035569515.1 Candidatus Solibacter sp.
ATGACTTCGTTACGGCGTGTTTCCGGACGGATAAAGTCAGGGTGCTCCTGGTAGAGCTTCAGCAATCGATCGGCGAAGGCGGAAAGCTTGAAGTAGTAGTTCTCTTCGCTGACAGTCTCGGTCGGCCGCCCGCACTCCGGACATGGCGCGCCGGGGCCCACAGAATCCACATAGAGTTCATCGAAAACGCAGTACTGGCCGGTGTAGGTTCCCTTATAGATGTAGCCCTTTTCCTGTATGCGGCGGAAAAGCTCCTGGGCGCCGCGCTTGTGCCGGTCGTCGGTGGTGCGGATGAAATCATCGTACGAGATTTCCAGCCGGTCAAAGAGCTTGCGGAACTCCGCGGAGATCTGGTCAACCCATTTCTGGGGTGGAGTGTTGGCAGCGGTGGCGGAGCGCTCCACGTGCACGCCATGCTCATCTGTCCCGGTGAGGAAAAACGTGTCGTAGCCCAGCATCCGCTTGCGACGAGCAATGGTATCGCACACAATTGTGGTGTATGCGTGCCCGATATGCGGGCGCGCATTCACGTAATAGATGGGCGTTGTAATGTAGAACTTTTTGCCCTTATCCATTCTCTCTTTCCAGGTAAACCTTGATTGCTTCCTGTATGACTGCTTTGAGCGGCACACGCTGTTGTTCGGCGATGCGGCGGCAGTCCTCGTACTCAGGAGCATAGTTGCTGATACTGCCATTGAGGTTGGCCAGCTTCATCCTGACCTCACCCCATTTTGTGTTGACCGAGAGATGGCGGCGCGCCAGGCGGGTCCGTTGTTCCTGCCGGGTGCGGACACCAATGGTTGTTGTCTCGGCAAAGATCAGTTGGGTCAGCCGCTGGGCATCTTCAGGATACGAGAGCACCGTCAGCAACATGGCCGGGCGGTTCTTCTTCATCTGCACAGCGGTGGCAAAGACATCTAACGCCCCTTCCTGCAAGGCACGCTCCATCACGTAGCCGAATACCTGGGGAGTCATGTCGTCTACATTGGCTTCCAGAATGGTGATCGTCTCTTCCGGCGCCAGAACTTTGTGGCCTTCTGTGGTCTCGCCAACGGTCAGGCGCAGAACGTTGGGAAAATCTTTGAAATCACGGGTTCCCGCTCCATAGCCAATCTTCTCAGTCCTGATTCCGGGAAAGGACGCAAACCTGTTGGCCAGCACGCTCACAATGGCGGCCCCAGTCGGAGTAACCAGCTCTTTCTGGATCTCTCCAGAGTAGACAGGCGCGTTCTTGAGCAATTCCAAAGTGGCTGGGGCGGGCACCGGAAACGTTCCGTGGGCGCACTTCACCATACCACCGCCTACATTCAAGGGCGAACAGATGATCTCATCAACGCCCAAGGCTTCCACTCCTACCGACGCGCAGGTAATATCCACGATGGCATCAATTGCGCCTACTTCATGGAAGTGGATTTTTTCAATATCAGTGTTGTGAATCTTGGCCTCCGCGGCCCCCAGTGCTTCAAAGATTCGAATAGCACGCCGTTTCGCGGATTCGCTGATCGCTGCCTTGTTGATGATCTGCCGGATCTCCTTCAGCCCGCGATGCGACTGGCCATGGTCATCATGCTTGTGACTCGGGTGTGTGTGGCCCGCGTGTTCATGGCCATGAGGTTCGTGCTTGTGGTGTGCGTGGTCGTCGTGCGCGTGATCATCATGTGCGTCAACATGGTGCCCGTGCGCTGCATCTTCATGATCGTGATGGTGGTGATGGTGATGCCCGTGCTGCTGCAGGAATTCTTCGCGAGGAAGCTCTTTCTCCCCAGCCACCAGGACGTCAAGTTTGACCGCGCTAATCCCGCTACGCTGTACGCGCGATATCTCCAGCCGCGCCTCCACGCCGAGTGCTTCAACAGTCCTGGAGAACAGCTCTGCAGGGACGCCGGCATCCAACAAGGCGCCAAGGAACATATCGCCACTGATACCGGAGAAGCACTCTAGATAAGCTATTCGCATAAGACTTAAATCGGGTGATCGGGTGATCGGTAGATCGGGTGATCTAAACCCAAATCCAACAACACCAGGTTAGCACCCACTACTGCATACGGCTGGCTGACGCAGATCCTTCGCTGCCGCTCAGGTTTTCGCCTGCGGACTCTCACCCCAGTTCGCGCAACACCGGCGCGAACCGGGGACCCCGAAGCTCCCGCTTCGCTCACGCCCGCATAACGGCTCGCTGAAGCAGATCCTTCGCTATCGCTCAGGACTTCGCCTGCTGGCTCCCGCTGCCGCTCACGCCCGCATAACGGCTCAGTTTTCATCATAGGGTTCACGCGCTATTGCGTCAAACCGATGCAGATGCAGTCCTTTGTTATAATTTCTCTTCCGTCAGTGCCTTTCTCTGCGTCTCCGCGCCTCGCGGTGAAATTTGACTTGGCCCTGAAATCAATCCATATAAACAAGGTAGAGTGCTTTGTATCTGGAATTGCAGCAGCAGCTTGTCCAGCAGGTCCGAGAACTTCTGAAGACCCACTATGACGTTGAGTTGCCGCGCATTGTGGTGGACCAGCCTCCGAGCGTCGCGTTGGGGGAGTATGCGCTGACTTTCTCCTTTGAGCTGGCGAAGAAGCTGCGCAAGCCTCCGCGAAAAATTGCGGAAGAGGTGGTGACCGCGCTGGGCCAGGTACCGGGCTTTCAGAAGTTTGAAGTTGCCGGCGCCGGCTACATTAATGCCCGGCTGGATCGGCAGAGCGCCGCCCGTCTGCTGTTGCAGGAACGGCCCGACTTTGGATTTAAGGACCCAGGAATTAAGGACGCAGTCCCGGCAAAGGTCCTGGTTGAGCACACCAGCATTAATCCCAACAAGGCGGTGCATATCGGGCACCTGCGCAACGCCATTCTGGGAGATACCTTCGTACGCCTGCTGCGGACTGCGGGCGCCCATGTTGATGTCCAAAACTATATTGACAATACCGGAGTGCAGGTTGCCGATGTGGTGGTCGGGTTCATCTACCTGGAGAAGAAAGATAAGAATGACATTGAGGCACTGATAAGCTCTTCCGCACAGCG
>DATMMY010000041.1:0-2973 GCA_035569515.1 Candidatus Solibacter sp.
GTTATCCATGTACCACAAGTTGATATAGGGCAGGTCTCGGGCCAGGATGCTTTGGACCTCGCCATAAATCTGCCTCCGCCGCTGCTGATCTACTGTTCTCCGGCCTTCCTCGATCAGGTGGTCCACGTCAGGATTGGAGTAGTGTCCCCGATTCGCCCGTTTCGGCGAAAAGCTGGCGGAATGAAAAGCGTATTCAAAAACGTCGGGGTCCTGGTTGCTGTAACCCACCCAGCGCAGCGAATAAAGCTGAAACGATCCCTTGACCACGTCGGTATAAAACGTCGCAAATTCAAAACTCCGGATGTCCAGGGCAATGCCGACGCTACTCAGTTGCTGCTGAAGCACCGCTGCTATCAGGCGTGTGGTTTCTTCTGTTGAAGTCTTCATCATGAGATGGAACCGGATACCATCTTTGTGGCGATGATAGCCGGCAGAGTCGAGCAGCGCGTTGGCCTTGGCTGGATCGCTAGGGTAATGGATGACATCGGCGTTATAGGCCCAATGCTCGGGAGGAAGAACGCTGTCGGCCAGGCGGCCGAAATCCCGGAAGAGATAGTGCAGCATGGGCCCCCGATCAATAGCATAAGCCAATGCCTGGCGCACCCTTACGTCTTTCAGGATAGGATCGCGAAGATTGAAAGCAAGATAGGCCAGGGACGTCCCCGAGTGGCGCAAGACTCTCAAGTTGCTTTCGTGCTGAAGAATGCCGATCGTGTCTGGCGTAAGGGAGTTTATGGCAATGTCAGCGCTGCCTTTGCGCAGTTCCAGCGCGCGCGTCGTGGTGTCCGGCACCACATTAAAGCGCACCCGCTCAATTCGGGGATGATCGCCCCAGTATCCATTGTTGCGCTCCAGGATGACCTCGCTATCGGGTACAGACCGCACCAGCCGAAATGGGCCGGATCCGATCAGGCCGCTGGTAAAGTCTTTGCCGCTTCCATACGGCACAATTCCGAAAGCGCCCTCGGTGAGGTTCCAAAGAAGCGGGGCAAAAGGTTCAGTCAGATGGATCGTTAAAGTGAAATCGTCAGTGGCCTCGACCTTGTCCACCAGCTTGTAAGTAGCGCCTTTGAGAGTGAGCAGCGTCCCATTGCGCATGGAGTCCAGAGTCCATTTGACATCTTTGGCTGTGAGCGGACGCCCGTCATGAAAATGAATTCCATGCCGCAGGTGAAACACATAGGTCTTCGGATCGGGAATCTCCCATCGCTCTGCCACTGACGGCTGTATGTTGAAGTGTTCGTCCTTGCGGACCAGGGAGTCGAAGATCAGTTCATCAATCAGCTCGGATTGCGCATCGGTGCCCACGCGCGGATCAAGATTGGCCGGGCTGGATTCTATGATCATCACGACTGTATTCGCGTCAGGACGTTTCCCGCAGGAAAGGCAGAGCAGAAGAGCGAGGCCTGCCACGCATGCACGGAGAAAATCAAGAATCAGTTTCACCGCCCTTCTCTGCGCTCGAGGGCAGGCTCCGACGCGGGGGCGCGGAGGAAATGCGAGAAAAGGCACGATTTCAAAGCCTCGAGAAGCTGGGTTCCGCTTCAGAGCCCTAAACATAGGAAATCTTACCCAGCACAGCAGGGCGAGTTGCGCCTGTGGCCGAAGGTATATTGGCAGGTTGTCTGTTCCACGTCTGATATGCCAGCAGGGCAAAGGCCAGGGATTCTTTGGCTTGGCTGGGAATGCCGAAATCGTCGGAATGGCCAAGCCTCAATCCGAGCTTGCTGGCCTCCGCCTCCAGCATGCGCATCAGGGTCCGGTTACGGGCTCCGCCTCCGGAGACGATGTAATCGCGGAAATCACCTTGAGGCGAAACAAAGCGTTTAAGTGCATCGGATATGGAATGCACGGTCAGCGCCGTGGCGGTGGCAATCACATCTTCGCGAGAGGCCTTGCGGCACCGGCGCAGAAAATTCCTGGCATACGCGGCTCCAAATTCCTCACGGCCCGCGGTTTTCGGCGGTTTTCGGCGTAGAAATGGAAGCTTCAGGGATTCCTCAAGTATCGGTTGAAGTATTCGCCCGCGCCTGGCGACCTCTCCGTTGCGATCGTAAGGCTGTCCAAAGAGAAGCTGCATGAGCTGGTCAATGACCATGTTTCCCGGTCCCGTATCGAAGGCCACCACGTCCTCTGGTTTGGCGTTCGGAGCAATCGCCGTGAGGTTGGCGATCCCGCCAATATTCTGGGCAATGCGACCCACGTGCCGGCTGCGGAACACGGCGTAGTCGAGAAAGGGAACCAGAGGGGCGCCTTTGCCTCCGGCAGCCATATCGGCAGGGCGAAAGTCGGACACTACAGGTACCTTGAGGCGCGCAGCGATGATCGCGCCCTCACCGGTCTGCCAGGTGCAGGAGATCTTTTTCCCCAGGTAAAGAGCGGGATCGCCCTGGTGATAGATGGTCTGGCCGTGGCAGCCGATCAACTCCAGTTTGAATTTCCCGGCGTGCTGCGTCTTTCTGATGGCTTCCGCGTACAGCTCTCCCAGAAGGAAGTTCAAGCGGGAGAGCTCAGCCACTCCAACGCGGGTAGCATTCATGGTCTTGAGTATGGTCTCACGCACGGCTCTGGGATAGGCGAAGTGCTGATGCGCCAGAAGTTCAAAACGCAGGTCGAATCGCCGTCCCAGTACGCGGGCAATGGCCACATCAATGCCGTCGGCGGAGGTCCCGCTCATAACTCCAGCAACAATCAAGCCTGCTGCTCCCGAGCAATACGGCGCTGAGGAGCACCCTCCCCGGCAAGACCTTCCTGAGGAACGCCTTCCTGCATCTCTTCAACGATGTTGGAAAAATCCCGGACAAGCTCTCTGAGGGTCTCGATTACTTTCGTCCTGGGCCGGAGCGGAAAACCTTTCAACTCTCCAGACCTTTGCTTGAATTTCAAGATACGTGCAGAAGACTGGGCGACGTGCGCAGCAAAGCGGCGGTCCTTTTCCGCTTCATGGAGCACAGCCTCATAGGCACGCCAAGG
>DATMMY010000042.1:0-14492 GCA_035569515.1 Candidatus Solibacter sp.
TCACATGGCACTGGCATTGCACTTCATTTGGCCGGCATTCCAGCAGGATAGTTGTGTCTGTCCGAAATGACACGGCAGCGACTGATTCTGGTCCTTGCTTTCAACAGAGATTGGAAGATCAGCACGCCCCGACGTGGTGAATGCAGTCAAAAAACCGGAGCGTGGAGGTTTGAAATGAGTATTGGCAAGAAACTTTATCTCGGCTTTGGGCTCATTCTGCTCATTGTTTTCGTGCTGTTTTTGTGGAGCTACTATGCGGTTTCCCGTGAGCACAGCGCTAAAGGCACATTCGTTAAGTCCATTGAAATGCAGAAGGCGATGTCGAACCTGTACCAGGAACGGATGAATAACCGCCTGCGACTCCGCAACTTCCTGCTCAATGGAGACACCAAAGAAGTGGAAGCGCTCACGGAGGGTGAGAGCAAAGTTGGGAAACTAGTCGACGCTGCCCAAGAAAAGGCCCTGGATCTGGGTGCAGGCAGCCAACGGGCAAAAGATCTGCTGGACGAGATCCGCAAGCTTGACGAGACCTGGAAGAAAGAATTTGCCGAGCCTCTTATCGAAAAACGCCGGCAGGTGGATGCCGGCAGTTCCACTGTTGCTGAGATGCAAATTGCCTATCTTCAAACGGATCCCAACAAGTGGCAAAACAAGGAAGATGAGCCAGTCAGGGAACTCAACAGGTTCGTCGACGAAAACAACAGGTTATCCAACGAATCCACCGATTCAGCCACCAAGTTTACGAATTGGGCCACTTTAATCGGCATGCTCCTTGTCTTAGCGCTAGGCACCACCATTGCCTGGAGATCGTCCAAATCCATTACTGAACCTCTCGGCCAGCTCATTGCGGTTGCCGGACAAATCGGCAACTCCGGCGATCTTGACCAGAAGGTTGAGATCCGAGGAAACGATGAAATCGGGGAGTTAGCGCGCACCTTTAACAATATGGTGGATTACCTCCGGGAGATGGCGAATGTTTCCGAAGCCATTGCCGGTGGCGACCTCTCGGTAGAGATCCATCCCCGCTCCGCGCGCGATACGCTGGGCAAGGCCTTCCGGGAGATGACCCTGGGCCTGCGGAACCTGGTCAAGACAACACGCGACAGCGCCGCCCAGGTAGCCAGCGGCTCCAACCAGGTAGCCAGCGCTTCCGACGATTCCGCCAAGATCAGCGTGCAGGCGGCCTCGGCCATCGACGAGGTCACCAGCACTATGCACGAGATGAGCATCAACGTGCAGAACATGGTCAAGAGCACCCAGCTGCAGGCTTCTAACGTAAGCGAGACCTCAGCCTCCATTGACGAAATGGTGGCCTCCATCCAAAGAGTGGCAGACACGGCCAAGGTGCTGCTGGATATCTCGCAGCGTTCGCGTGACGAAGTCCATGCGGGCATCAATACCATGGAGAAAGCCACGGACGGGTTGAACCGCATCAATACCGCCATCGGCTCTTCGTCTGACATCATCGGCGTACTGGGTCAGCGCGCCGACGATATTGGCAAGATCATTGAAGTGATTGACGATCTGGCCGAGCAGACCAATCTGCTGGCGCTCAACGCCGCCATTGAGGCCGCTCGCGCCGGCGAGCACGGCCTGGGGTTCGCTGTAGTGGCCGACGAGGTAAGAAAACTGGCCGAGAAGTCAGCCCAGTCCACCCGCGAGATTTCCGAGCTGATTCAGAGCATCCAGAAGGAAGCCCGCAAGGCGGTGGACAACATGGAGAAGAGCACCACCATCGTGAACGAAGGGCTCACGCTGGGTGGCGACCTGAGCGGCGCGCTGAAGAAGATCTCCAACGTTGTGGCTGAAGTCTATAAGTTCGCCCAGGAAATCGGCGCCGCAACCAATGAGCAGTCGCACGGCTCGTCTCAGATTGCCAAGGCCACAACCCGGCTGAATGAGATCACGCACGAGATCAACTCTTCGGTGGAAGAGCAGGCCTCTGGAGCGCAGGCAGTGGTCCGCGCCATGGAGAAGATGCGGGAACTGGTGCAGCGCTCGTCTTCCGGTTCCACGGAGTTGGCGGCATCTTCTGAGCAAATGTCCAAGATGGCCCGTTCCATGTTGGAAGCCATGGACCGCTTTGTTCTGGACAACGCTCCGAACGGCGACGGACGCAACGGCGTGGCTCGCAGGGGCGAAGGGGAACACCAACAGCGCACAGCGGCAACGGCACGATACGCTACCGCGAACGCTTACAACTGAGGCTCGGAGAATTTCGGATGGCCAAAGACAAAGACCTACATATCGTCGGCTTCCGAATCGGACGGGAGACTTTTGGGGTACACATCTCGCTGGTCCATGAGATTGTGCGCGTCCCGGAGGTCACGGCCGTACCGGAGGCTCCAGAATACGTCGAGGGAGTCATCAACCTGCGTGGGAAAATCATTGCGGTGGTGGACCTGCGCAAGCGCTTCGGAGAAAAAGAAATCAAGGTCCACAAAAAGAACCGCATTCTTGTGGTGGAGGTGAGCGGAAAGATGGTTGGCCTGATGGTCGATTCCGCCTCTGAAGTGCTGAAGATCCCTCCATCCGAAGTGGACTTGCCGCCTAACGTTTTTGAAGACGGTGAACTGAACTACGTCACGGGGGTCGCAAAGCTTCACAGCCGCCTGATCATCCTGATTGACCTGACAAAGATCTTGCAAAAGGGCGAACTGCGCAGACTGGAAGAGTTCCATGAACACCAGTCAGCCGCCGTATCCGCCTGATTGACCATGAACCGGAAAGTACCAGTGGGGACAGATGGCCACACCTAGTATCCAGATCCAGATTACCGAAGCTGAACTCAAGCTGTTGCAGACCCTGGTCTACCAGGAGTGCGGCATGTATTTCGACGAGCGCCGCGCACATTTCCTGCAAGACCGCCTGCAGCGCCGCCTAAAACTTTGCGGTCTAGACACCTTCTATGGCTATTACCGGCTATTGACCAGCCATGAAGGAAAGGCCGAACTCGTGGCGCTGCTCGAAAACCTTACGGTGAACGAAACCAGCTTCTTCCGCAACAAGCCTCAGCTTGATCTCTTTCACAAGGTCATTCTGGAGGACTTGCTGCACCGGAAGCAGGAGAGGCGCGACTGGTCGCTCCGGCTGTGGAGCGCCGGCTGCTCTACGGGTCAAGAGCCCTATACCATCGCCATGCAGGTCTGTGACGCTTTGGCGTATTACTACTTGCGGAATCCTCTCCCTTTTGAAATGCCTACGCCCAAGCCACTGATTCCGCCGCCATGGAAAGTGGAAATTCTGGCTTCGGACATCAACTACTCCGTGCTGCGAACGGCCCAGGAAGGAACCTATTCGGAATCCGGCATGGAGGCCGTCGAATACGCTTACCGGCTTCGATATTTTGACAAGATCAAAGACAAATATGCGATCAAGCGATCACTGAAAGAGCTGGTCCACTTCGACTTTCACAATCTCAAGACCGAGTTCCTGCCTCAGCGCAATGACATCATTTTCTGCCGCAACGTAATGATTTATTTCGACGAAGCGGAGCAAAAGCGGCTGATTGAAAAGTTTTATCGCTGCTTGAATCCGGAAGGATATCTGTTCGTGGGACACGCGGAGAGTCTTTTCGGGCTTTCCGATAAGTTCCGCATGATCCATCAGAACAACGGTACGGCCTATCAACGCATTGAGGTGAATGCTTGAGCTTTTTCTCAGACGAGCGTGCTTCTGAGCTCCGTGAGCTCTTCTTTGAGACTGCGACAGAGCTGTTGCAGAACCTCAATGAAGAAGGGCTGGAGCTGGAGAAGCGTCCGGGTGATGTTGAGATCATCCGGCAGGTGCGCCGCACGGTGCACACGCTCAAGGGAGATTCCGCGGCCTGCGGTTACCAGGAACTGAGCGAGATTGCCCATCAGCTGGAGGACGTGCTCACGCCGGAAATGGCGGCAACCAGCGACGGAGCGCTTGCGGATCTCGTGCTGATTGCGGCGGACACTTTCAGCTCCATGCTCTCGGCTTACCGGGGCAACCTGCAGCCGCCTGCCGGTGATGAGCTTCGGCAGCAGATTCTCTCGCTTACGCAGAAGCCCTCCGCCCAGGCGCCCTACAAATTACAGGCGCGCTTTGCCTGGAGCGAAT
The DNA here is from genome assembly GCA_035569515.1 of Candidatus Solibacter sp. GTDB lineage: Bacteria > Acidobacteriota > Terriglobia > Terriglobales > Acidobacteriaceae > Angelobacter. The sequence goes on from DATMMY010000042.1 coordinate 4,087, forward strand.
ACGAGCAGATGGTGATTGACGATGCCCTGGCCAACGGCGAGGCAGTTTTCAACGTGGCCTTTGGCATTGATCAGCACTGCCCCATGCGGGGCGCAGCCATGCAGCTCATTCGAAACGTGCTCCACGAATGCGGTCGCCTGCTGGCCATTGTGCCCGACCAGAGCACCCTGGCCGCCGATCTGGACGTGGTGGAAGCGGCGGTCGCCAGCGCCCACGATCACGATTGGGTGGAGAAAAAATGCCGCATTCCAGCGGTAATCTCGGAAGTGCTGGTGCAACCGGTCATCAAGCAGGTTTCCGACCAGTCGGAGGACGTACTTGACATTGTGCAACACGTTACTGCCGACCTGGATGAGCAAGAAGACGAGCAAGCAGTTGAAGCAGCCATTCGGTCGGAAGAGATCGTTTCGCCGGGCAGCGTGGGAACTCCAGCGTCCGGCGCAGCAGCTGTCCCGCAAACCGCAGAATCCCAGACCACAAGTTTCTCCAGTATCCCTGAGACTCTGCTGCGTGTGGATGCGGACCGCATTGATGCCGTCTTGAATCTGGTGGGCGAGTTGATTATCGGTAAAAGCATGCTCCACCAAACGATGAATGAATTTGACAAGCGCTTCTCCAAAGATCCCCTTCGGTCACGGTTTGCCGATGCCATGGCCTTTCAGTCCCGGATCATTAACGACCTGCAGAAATCGGTGATGAAGATCCGCATGGTTCCGGTGGAGCAGCTCTTCCGCCGTTTCCCCCGGGTGGTGCGAGATGTGGCTAAATCCTGCGGCAAAGAGGTCTCCCTGGTCCTGAGCGGCCAGGACACGGATCTCGACAAGAGCATCCTGGACATGCTGGCCGAACCTTTGGCCCACCTTGTACGCAACGCTGTGGACCATGGCATTGAATCGCCGGCGGAGCGTATTAACGCGGGGAAACCGGCCCAGGGAACCGTGAAGCTCGACGCTTACCACCAGGGGAACCAGATTGTTATCGAGGTCAGCGACGATGGACGCGGGGTTGACCAGCAGAAGCTGATTGGAAAAGCGGTTGAACTCGGTATCGTCAGCGCCGCCGATGCAACAACCATTACCGAGCCGGACGCGTTGAACCTGGTCTTTCACCCCGGCCTCAGCACGGCAGCACAGGTAACTTCCATCTCCGGACGAGGTGTGGGCATGGATGTGGTCAAGACTGTGCTGGAGCGATTGAAAGGCACGACCTTAATCAAGAGCACTCCGGGCAAAGGCACAACCTTCTATCTGAAAGTTCCTCTTACGCTGGCGATCATCAAGGCACTGCTTTTTCGCGTGGGTCAAAGAGTTTACGCGGTGCCTCTGGCTTCAGTGGTTGAGATCGCGCGCGCCACGCATAACGACATTCACCGGGTGGACCATCATGACGTGATCCAAATGCGGGATGAAGTGCTCACCCTGATACACGTGAGCCGGCTGTCAAAAGAATCCAGCAACAACGGGAAACGCATCTTTGTGATTGTGATTTCCATGAACGAACGGAAATTCGGCCTGGTCGTAGACAAACTGGTAGGCGAAGAAGAACTGGTCATCAAGGCCCTGGATGATCATCTGGTAGCTACGGACCTAGTCAGTGGAGCTTCCATCCTGGGGGATGGCACGGTGGTGCTGATCCTGAACATTGCAACTGTAATCTCACGCCTGGGCCGCAGACAAAAGATCATGGGGGCCACGGCATGAGCGAAAAGCTGCGTGTACTGGTAGTGGATGATTCCGCTCTCATGCGCAAATTAATACCTCAGATCCTGGCCCGCGATAGCGACATTGAGGTTGTGGGTACGGCCATGGACGGCGCTTTTGGGCTGAAAAAAATTGAGGAGCTCAACCCCCAGGTGGTTACACTCGACCTGGAGATGCCCCGGATGGATGGCATGGAAACGCTACGCCAGATCACCCGGCGCTTCCGGATTCCGGTGATCGTGGTCAGCGCGCATACCACAGATGGAGCGTCCGCCACGTTCAAGGCGCTGGCTCTGGGGGCGTTTGATTTTGTGGCGAAGCCGCGGGACGCGGCCTCCTTACACATGGACCAGATTGCCGACGACCTGATCAGCAAGATCAAAGTGGCGGCCAAGACCCAGGTGCTTCCGCACGAAGCTCCTGCTTTGGCGGAACCACTGAAGGCGAGCAATAAACCGGTCCGTCCGAAGAAGGAGCCGACCAAGATTGTCGCGATTGGCATTTCCACGGGAGGGCCAAACGCGCTCCAGTATCTATTGGCGCAATTGCCGGGTGATTTTCCCGGAAGCATTGTGGTGGTGCAGCACATGCCGGAAGGGTTCACGGAGATGTTCGCGCGACGCCTGAATGAAAGCTGCGCGATCGATGTGAAAGAAGCGCAATCCGGGGACCTGTTGATTGCCGGCCGGGCCTTGATCTGTCCCGGCAACCGCCACATCAAAGTACGCCGCATGCCGCTCGGAAATATTGTGGTGCTCTCGGACGAGTCTCGCGTCAACGGCCACAGGCCATCGGTGGACGTGCTGTTTCGCTCGATTGCCGCAGAGTTCGGAGGCCGGTCGATCGGCGTCTTAATGACAGGAATGGGCGACGACGGCGCTTTAGGCTTGGGTTTGATCAAGACCTCCGGCGGGCTGACCATTGCCCAGAGTGAAGAATCATGCGTTGTCTTTGGCATGCCCAAGGCGGCCATTGAACGTGGATATGCCATGCGCGTGATAGCTCTGGACCTTATGGCGAACACATTGAACATTCAGTGCAGCCCGGAACGGGCCGTGGGGACAGTAAAAGTTTAGTTGGAGTTGTGAGGAGAGAATATGGATCAGTTTCCAGTACTACTTCGGAAAGACCGCAAGGCAATCCGTTATCTCGTGGTGGATGACTCGGTCTTCGCGCGAAAGAACGTGGCGAAGATGGTTGAGGCATTCGGCGGCGAGATTGTGGGCGAGGCCGGCGATGGCTGCACAGCCATCACCGAATATGACCGCACCGCGCCCGACATGGTCCTCATGGATATCACCATGCCTCAAATGGAGGGCATTGAAGCCGCGGAGCGCATCGTGCGCGCTCATCCTGATGCACGCATCGTGATGGTTTCATCCGTGGGATACCAGGAGAACATCGTGGCTGCGCTGCAAAAGGGCGCGCGCCACTTTGTGCAGAAACCGGTGAAGGCCGAAATCCTTTATGAAGTGATTAAGTACGTGATGGGAGACGACGCCGCAGTCGCCACTCCCACCGTGCAGGAGAACTGAAGTCGATGAAGATGGAACTGATTCAACCATTCATAAACGCGGCGGACGCCGTGCTGGCGGAGACGCTGCAATGCCCCACGCGCATTGGCGACATCACGATGGAAGAGGAAGCTTATCGCCGCAAGGGTGTGGCTTCCATGGTCACCATCAAGGGCGATATCGAAGGGCGAATCATCTTCGATATCGATCCACCCACCGCCGCCAAAGTTGCAAGCTACCTTTCCGGCGGGCCAGTGGCGGAATCCGACGAGATGGCGCGCGAAACCGTGTGCGAACTCGCTAACATGGTGATCGGCAGCGCCATCACTATGCTCAATGACGAGGGTTTCCGCTTCAAAATCAATCCTCCGGTGGCGCACACCGACGAACTTGGCGAAAATAGCAGCGAGGACCAGGAATCACTGGTGATGTGCTTCGATACCGACAACGGCAACGTGTTCATGAACATTGCCATGCGCTACAACCGGCGTCGCCGGCAGGACAGCAGGCCGGGTTAAGTTCTCTTCCTTTTCTCTCAAACAACTCCAAACAATAAAGGCGGCAATAGGCCGCCTTTATTGTTTTACGAAAGGTCTCTTTTTACAGAAGATCTCATGGGAAGGTCCGGACCATGAAAGGAGTCTGCAATGGGCAAGCGAAAGTTGGAACGTTATTGCAAGCTTGATCCTGCTTAGGGGCGGACATGCGCTGAAGCTCAGTATCAGTGCCGGTACGGATGATGGAGACATCCTTGGAATTGGCATTGACAGCATAGACCCGCGTGGCATCACTCGAAGCATCAACGGAGACAACGCCGGAACCCACAGTAATGGTTTTCGTCTCCCGGAGCGCCACCACGTCAATCACGCTGACGCGGTTTCCTGTACAGGAGGCGAGGTTACCGATAAGGTTCGTATGATTGGTGGTCGCTGGACATCCGCTCAGGGCGGCATAGGCGCGCGTACCATCGGAGAGCGCTGCAACCGATATGGCAGCACCGGAAAGAACGACGTCCGCGATCTTTGTTGGAACAACTCCAGCGCCCAGATTGATGGTGTCACCCTTGATGACGCTGAGCGTGCTGCTTCCAGCATTGGTCACATATACCCGCTTCAACCGGGGGTCGAAGAAAGCGAAGTTGGGCGAAGCGCCTACCGGAATGGTGGCAATCACACTGTCTATTCCAGTATCGATGACGCTTACCGTGCCATCGCCCTGGTTCACGACATAAACGGCGCCCGTATCGGTGCTCATGACCGCCCAGATCGGCTGGGAGCCAACGGTGATGGTCTTTACGAATGAATTATCAATACTGGAGATCACAGTCACATTGTTGCTGCCATGATTGACCACGTAGACTTTGTTGGCGCCGGTTCCCGATCCTCCTGATACGCCCGCCACTGCCACTGGCTGCGATCCCACCGCTATCTTTGAGCTGTTGGCCACAGCTCCCCCACCCGGAATCAGGGTTACATCATTGGTCCCGCTATTGGCAATATAGATGTTGTTCCCATTGCCGAGGCCGCTGGCAACGGGCGCGCCCGGAGGGGCGGGCAGAGTAACTGTGTTGATAGTGGAAGAGGTTGGAAGCAATGCAATATAAAGTGTGGCCGAGTCGTTGCTGCTCAAGGCGACCGCCTGATTCACGCTTCGTCCCAGGAACACAGGATTCTGGCCTACCGAAACCACACCCACATTGGTATCGCCGGAAACATTAATATGCATGGTACTGCCGCTGCCGGCAGGGTTCGTTGAGAGAACCACAGCCTGCCCGAGGCTCGATGGATCACCGCCAGGCTTGAGTACAGGTATGATGGTAGGGCGGAAGCTTTGCCCGCATCCAATCAAAAGTGCCGTGCAGATAATCAACAAAAGGACCGCGAGGGTGGTCCGAAAATTCAAATTCATTCCGTCTCCGCCAGCTACGGCTCGTTCAGTGTATGTTGTGAGAAGCTTTATTGTAGCGGGTAAAGTGCTGAATTTAAAATTTTAAATTTGAAATTTGAAATTTTAAAGTCTATGCGTTCCTAAGAACCAGCACGCACCCACACACACTCTCTCCCTCACCCATAGATCGTACCGGAAAAAGAATTATGCAGCCTTTTTTCCAATTTTTTTCGGCCTGAGGCAGGCTTCTTTTTCTGCACTGCCGCCTCGTAGCGTTTCACGATCTCGCTGCGATCCAGCACCCGCTCATCGCTGGGACAATAAAGCTGCTGCGTGACCCGGGTGAGATCATCGCGATGCAGCATGTGAAATAAAACGCGGTCGCCGCGCGCGCCGGAGACAGCCGGAAGGGCATGGAAATGAGGCCAAATGTCAGGTATCCAGACCAGACCGCAGCGGCCATAATTTACCCCCGATGAATTCCTTTTTGTTAGGATGCGCTACACACATCCGTATGCCCCCAACCGGGGGCGCGGCTGTTTGGGAGAACTGATCTCATCGCAAGCAACCCGATAAAACCGACGACCAGCAATGTTGCTGATCTGATCGCCCTGACCTCGGCGGGCGCTTTGATCGGCCTGTTTGCGCTGCTTCACGGGCGGGACCTGATCTATAGCGGCAGGCACTTTATAACGGCCGTGGCGATCACTCTAGCCTTCGCCATCGTGGGGCGGCTGGCCCATGGGGTAAGTACCTCGGGCGCCATTGCCGGAGCGGTGGTAGCTTTCCTCATGGCCACGCGAGACTTGCGGATGTTCTGGATTCTCCTGGTGGTTTTTGCCGTGACTCTGGCAGCCACTCGGCTAGGTGGGTCCCGGAAGAAGCAGCTTCGGGTGGCCGAATCCGATAATGGACGATCGGCTTCGCAGGTCATGGCCAATCTGGGCATTGCCGGCCTGATTATGGCAATTCCAGCATTCGGCCTCTGGCGAATCCTGGCACTGGCAGCTCTGGCGGAGGCAGCGGCAGACACCGCCTCCAGTGAGATTGGGACGGCGTTTCGAGGAAGAACCGTTCTGATTACCAGCGGGAGGGCGGTTACTCCGGGCATTGACGGAGGGATCAGCTTGAATGGGACCGTGGCCGCCCTGCTTGCAGCAGGCATCATCGCTGCCTGCGGCATGGCCCTTGGACTCACATCCAGCACCGAAGCCGCCACTGTGGCTTGCGCCGGCACCCTGGGAATGCTGGTGGACAGCCTGTTAGGGGCAACGTTAGAACGGCGCGGTTATTTGAATAATGATCTCGTGAACCTGTTTGGAACTTCTTCCGCGGTGTTGATTGCGTGGTTGTTGATGCGGTGATAGCGAGCTACTAGCTTCTGGCTCCTAGCTACCAGTGTGGATCACCTTCTGTCACTGCACAAATGTACCGGCTGCTTTGGCTAACAGCCAGCAGCTAGCAGCCGCTCAGCTCAAGTGCAGCAGCCACAAGGTGTAGCTCGTGATTTCATGAAAGACGGCTTCATTGCGTTTCCAGAACGACTGGGGTTTGGAACTGGCACGCGGGGCTCCGTACACGGTTATGCCTTCGCGCTCGAGCATGTGTTTGATGCGGAAGATATGGTATCCGTCGCTGACTGCCAGGCACGTATGCATGCCATTGGCGCGCATAATGGTACTCACCCGCCGCGCGGATGCCGCGGTATCCGGGCTCTGCGTTTCCGCAATGAGCGCAGCGTCAGGCACGCCATGGGCTTTCAGGTATTCCCTGCCGACCTCGCCTTCCGTAAATCGCGGATCAGCGCCTGCGCCTCCGGTGGTGATCACCATCGGTGCAAGTCCGCGATGATACAGCTCCACGGCATGATCCAGGCGCGCCTTGAAGACCGGCGAGGGCCTTCCGTCATATTCCGCAGCACCGAAAACCACGATGGCATCGGCCGGTCGCGATTCGTCTCTACCGGATTGCCGCACGATACTGCGGTACACAACAACAACATAGGCGATGAACAGCACCAGCAGGAGCAAAAGCAGCCATCTTTTTTTAATGACGGCTCTTTTGACGACGGCCGTTTTGATGACGGACGCCATCAGCTCAGGTATTCCGCCAAATCGCCTTCCGGAATGGCCCCTTGACGCAGGATGGTACATCTGCCCCAATCACTCATGTCAATGATAGTAGAAACGATCTCGCGGGGGCTGGCGCCACCATCCACTATCAGGTCGATGCGATTGCCCAATTGCGTCCGAACGCCATCCGCCGTTGTGCACTCACTCTCGCCGCTGATGTTGGCCGAGGTGGCGGTAATGGGCACGCCGGCAGCCCGGATGATCTCCACGGGGACCTTAGCGGCCGGCAGGCGCAAGGCGACATTGCCCGTATTGGCCGTAACTTTCAGCGGCAACCGTGATGAAGCCTTTACGATGATGGTTAGCGGTCCCGGCCACCACTTGCGGGTTATCTCATAAAAGATGTCCGGGAGTGGACGGGCCAGATATTCGGCCTGCTCCACGCTCTCAATCAACAACGATAACGGCTTGTGCCGGCTGCGCGATTTCACCTCATAAATCAAGTCGACCGCGCGCAGATTCAACGGATCGGCTGCTAAGCCGTAAAACGTATCGGTAGGCATGCCCACCACTTGCCCTGCCTTGATCCGGTCCGCCACGTAGGCGACCAGGCGGGCATCGAGATTTTCTGGATTAATTTTAATGATTTCCGCGGCCAAACTAACTCCAACCACAACGAAGGTGGGAACGCGTCAAACTATCATATTGGGCAGGCATTTCTCAACCCAAGGCCCTATGGCCATTGGGTAATTGGGGAACCTGGTATTGGGTAAACTTGCCCAGATGGACGATTCTAACAAGTAACCCAATTACCAATTTATCCAATTACCCAATGCTTCGCTTACCCAATTACCCAATGGTTCGATATGATCTCCCCATGGCCACCCAGGACGAATCCCGCCTCCGCCCGGTTTCCAGCCGGCAAAACTCTCTTGTAAAAGAGCTACGCAAGGCTTGCCGCCAGTTTGAGCCTACCCAGGAAGGCGCCGTCGCTATTGAGGGCGCGCGATTGATGGATGAAGCCATCCGTAGCGGCCTGCGCTTTCAAGCGGTTTTCTTCAGCGAAAGCGGCCGTGTCCACGCCAGCCGCCTGCTTCCTCAGATCTCGGCCAATGTGGAATGCATATTTCTTCCGGACGATGTTTTCGCCAGCGCCGTAGCCACGGAGACGCCGCAAGGCGTAGCCGCACTGGTCAAGGTGAAGCCGGTCCGGTTGGAAGAAATCCTGGATGACGCAAGCGACGATCTTTTAATGGTTGCCACCGCAGGAGTTCAGGATCCGGGGAACCTTGGCACCATCATACGCTCGGCTGAGGCGTTTGCGGCCGGCGCCGTGCTGCTGGGCGAAAAGACCGCCAGCCATTTCAATCCCAAGGTGATTCGCGCTTCTGCAGGCTCGGTCTTCCGTGAACCTGTAATCCGCTTCCCTCTTAGTGACGCCATAAAGTTGCTTAAGACCTATGACTTCTCGATCATTGCCAGTTCATCGCACAAGGGCAAGCCGCTGGAAGATGCAGACATGACTGGACGTGTAGCCCTGGTGATTGGCAATGAGGGGGCTGGATTGCCGTCTGAAGTCCTGGCCCAGGCGGATGAACTGGTAGCCATTCCTCATTCTCCTAAAGTAGAGTCGCTCAATGCCGGAATTGCGGCATCTATCCTGTTGTATGAGGCGGCACGCCAGAGAGCGGGGAAACCCGCGCGTGCCGGAAAGGGTAAATGATGAGAACGTTGTTGCGAATACATACGCTGCAGACTTCAAAACAGACTCAAGGCAAACTGTGAGGTAATGAAGTTGCAGACTCAAAATCCGATCACCCGATCTACAGCCTGCACTGAGGTGCGCCGAAGTGATCTCCAGATCACCCGATTCCCATGAGTCTTTTTCAGGCATTGCCGGACCAGAAAAACAAAGGAGCCCGACCGCTGGCCGACCGCATGCGCCCGCGTACGCTGGATGAGTTTGTGGGCCAGGAACAGATCCTGGCTCCGGGCAAGCCATTGCGCATGCAAATCGAGCGCGACGATCCCGGCTCCATCATCTTTTGGGGGCCGCCCGGCGTGGGCAAGACTACCCTGGCCCAGATCATCGCCAACATCACTAAGGCGGAATTTATTGAGTTCTCTGCCGTGCTTTCAGGAATCAAAGAGATCAAGCAGGTGATGGCGGATGCAGAAAAAGCCCGCCAGTACGGCACCCGCACCATCGTCTTCGTGGATGAGATTCACCGCTTCAACAAGGCCCAGCAAGATGCATTTCTGCCTCACGTGGAGCATGGCAACATCCGGTTGATCGGTGCAACTACCGAAAACCCCTCCTTTGAAATCATTGGCGCGCTGCTCTCCCGCTGCCGGGTCTACATTCTCAAGCCGCTTACGGAAGAGCAGATCGTCGGACTATTAAAGCGTGCGCTCCAGGACAGCGACCGCGGCCTAGGTAAGATGAATGTACGGGCCACGAAAGAGACTCTCCAGCAAATAGCGCCATATGCCAGCGGCGACGCCCGCGCCGCTTACAACGTGCTGGAAGTGGCCGTCGCTACCGCCGGGCAGGATGGGGAGATAACCCAGGACATCCTGAAAGACACACTCCAAAAACGCATCTTGCTCTACGACAAGTCCGGCGAAGAGCATTACAACCTGATCTCCGCCCTGCATAAGTCTGTGCGCAACAGCGATGTTGATGCGTCGCTCTACTGGCTGGGACGGATGCTCGAATCAGGCGAAGACCCGCTCTACATCGCCCGCCGGGTCGTGCGGATGGCCAGCGAAGACATTGGCCTGGCCTCGCCGGAAGCATTGAACCTGTGCCTGTCAGCCAAGGACGCCATCGACTTTCTGGGCATGCCAGAAGCTGCATTGGCGCTGGCCCAGGCAGTGGCCTACCTGGCGCTGGCCCCTAAGTCCAATGCGCTCTATACCGCTTACAGCGCAGTTCTGGAAGACGTGGAAAAGACCGCTGCCGATCCAGTCCCGCTGCATATCCGCAACGCCCCGACCAGTCTCATGAAGCAGGTTGGCTATGGCAAGGGCTACCAGTACGCCCACGATCTCGAAACCAAAGTGGCCGATATGGATTGCCTCCCCGATAATCTGCGAGGCCGCCAGTATTACCACCCAACCTCTGAAGGCCGCGAGAAGTTGCTGGCCCAACGACTGGAAGAGATCCGGCGGTTACGGGAAGAAGCCCGAAAAGCGAATACTGAGAAGGCGAAAGAATAACGATCTCAACA
>DATMMY010000043.1:0-10355 GCA_035569515.1 Candidatus Solibacter sp.
ACCGCCTACACCGGGGGCAGTGGCGCCACGAACACGGGATTCATCTACATCGCCCTCAAACCGCTTGAGGAGCGCAAGATCAGTGCTCCGGAGATCATCGACCGGCTGCGCCCCAAGTTGAACCGTTTGCCCGTGGCCTCGGCGTTTTTGCAGGCGTCCCAAGACCTGCGTATCGGAGGCAGGTCGAGCAATGCGCTTTACCAGTACACCATCCAGTGCGACAACATTCAGGACCTTTCGAAGTGGGGCCCCATCCTTTTGCGGGAGATGAAGAAGATCCCCGGCTTCCAGGACGTCAACTCCGACCAGCAGAATGGCGGACTGCAAGAGCTGTTGACCTATGACCGGATTACGGCCGCCAGGCTGGGGATGACGGCGCAGTCCATCGATTCCACACTCTACTCCGCGTTCGGCCAAGCCGAAGTCTCGATCATCTACACGCAACTGAACCAGTACTATGTGGTCCTCGAGGTCGCCCCGCAATACCGGCAGACCCCGCAAGGCCTGAAAGACATCTACCTGCGCACGGGAAATGGCGGCAACGTGCCGCTCAGCGCGGTCGCAAGGTCGGAACAGAGCACGACCCCGCTGGCGATAAATCACACCGGCTTATTTCCTTCGGTGACCGTGTCCTTCAATCTGGCATCCGGGGTTTCTTTGAGTGATGCCACGCAGCGCATCGATGAAATGCATCAGAGACTGGGCACGCCCTCGACCATTCACGGCTTCTTCGCCGGTACTCTCCAGGCTTACCAGCAGTCGCTGAGCACCGAACCAGTGCTCGTGGCGACTGCGCTGATAGCGGTCTACATCGTGCTGGGCGTGCTCTATGAAAGTCTGGTTCATCCGCTGACCATCATCTCGACGCTGCCCTCGGCCAGCGTGGGCGCGATGCTGGCGCTGATGCTGTTCAAGATCGACTTAAACGTGATTTCCATTATCGGAATTGTGCTGTTGATCGGCATCGTGAAGAAAAACGCAATCCTGATGATCGATTTCGCGCTGGTCGCCGAACGGCAGGAAGGCAAGAGCACGGCGGACGCGATCTTCGAAGCCTGCATGTTGCGTTTTCGTCCGATCCTGATGACGACCATGGCCGCCCTGTTCGGGGCGTTGCCACTGGCATTCGGCACCGGTACTGGTTCGGAGCTGCGAAGACCCCTTGGAATCACGATTGTAGGTGGATTGATCGTAAGCCAGATGCTCACGCTCTATACCACTCCCGTGGTGTACCTGTTCCTTGATCGTTTGAGGCTTTGGAGGCAGGGAAAGCCGCACGGCGCGCTTCCGTCTCCGTCTCCGGAGGCCAGCTAGGCGGTGGACTGAGATGAACAATTGGATAGGCAGAAACATTATGATGATACTCTGGGAAAAACCAGCGGGCCGCACGACTCGACTGTGTGCGGCGGTGCTCTCGTTAATAGTGTCGGGCTGCGTGGTCGGGCCAAAATACCACCCACCTACGACGCAATCACCTGCGGTTTACAAAGAATCGCCAACCCAGTTCAAGGAAACTGAAGGCTGGAGGGTTGCGCAGCCTGCGGATGCCACGCTGCGTGGCAAATGGTGGGAGATCTTCAACGATCCCGAACTGAACGCCCTTGAAGAACAGCTGAATATCGACAACCAGAACATCAAGGCATTCTTCGAGAACTTCATGGCAGCTCGCGCATTGGTGCGCCAGGCTCGCTCGCAATACCTGCCGAAGGTGGCGGTTGCGCCGTCTATCAGCCGCTCTCTAGCCTCGGCGAACCTGGGGGGCGCTACGAGCTTGACCACGACTGGTGCGGGCACCGCCACCAGCGGGAAAGGGCCAAGCACGTTCTACTCGCTGCCGTTCGAAGCGTCCTGGGCGCCCGACCTTTGGGGCAAGATCCGCAACACCGTCCGCCAATCCCAGTACTCCGCCCAGGTCAGCGCGGCGGATCTCGAGAACGAGCGGCTGATCGAGCAGGCCAGCTTGGCGCAGTATTTTTTTGAGATACGCGGCCAGGACCAGCTGCAAAAGATCGTCAACGAGACCGTGGAGGCGGATCGGAAAGCGTTCGAGCTTACCCGTTCGCTCTATGAGACCGGCATTAACGACCAGATCTCGGTGGTCCAAGCTCAAACCGCGCTGCAGAGCGCGCAGGCGGCGGCAACCAATGTCGGAATCGCGCGGGCGCTATTTGAGCACGCGATCGCCGTACTCGTAGGCAAGGCGGCCTCCGGTTTCTCCATTCCCGTGAAACCGATGACCGTTGCTCCACCCCCGATCCCGGTCGGCGTGCCCTCGCAACTGCTCGAGCGCCGGCCGGATATCGCCGCCGCCGAACGCACGATGGCCGCAGCCAACGCGACGATCGGCATCGCTTATGCGGCCTATTATCCGAATCTGACTTTGAGCGCATCAGCCGGCTTTGAGAGTTCATCTATCAGTCAGTGGCTAGCCTGGCCGAGCCGCTTCTGGTCCATCGGATCGTCGACCTCAGAAACCATCTTCGACGGCGGCCTGCGCCGCGCTACCGTCCAACAATACGTTGCGACCTACAATGCGGATCTCGCCAGTTACCGTCAGACGGTGCTTGCCGCATTCCAACAGGTGGAAGATGCTCTTGCCGAGGTCCGCATCCTCTCCAACCAGATCCAGCAGCAACAGGAGGCGGTGAATTCCGCTCAAACCTACCTCAAGCTCGAACAGGGCCGGTACGAGACCGGCATTGATCCCTTCCTCTACGTGCTGATCGCCCAGACCACTCTGCTGGCGGACCAGCAGATTCTGATTAGTCTTCAGGTGCAACAGATGACCTCCGCCGTGGCGCTGGTGGAGGCTCTGGGCGGCGGGTGGGATCGTTCGCAATTGCCGAGCCCTAGTCAGGTGACGAAGAAGCCGACCAAAGCGGAGACGACCATCGAGCATTAGATTAGATCGGCAGATGGGAAGAGCCCGCGCGCAGTATACGGCACTTCTTCCGCCTGCGCAGCTATTGAGCAACTCTATCGCTTTCAGTCTGGATCTAACCGATAGTGAGGAGGGACTTATGCACTATTGTAAATTCCTCGCGCATTGCAGTCTGGTTACCGCTATGTTGAGCATTACGAGTTCTGCACCCGCCCAGGTCTCCATCAATGTCGGAGCAGAGCCGGTTTGCCCATATGGCTACTACGACTTCTCCCCATACAACTGTGCCCCATACGGGTACTACGGGCCCGAGTGGTTCACCGGTGGCGTGTTCATCGGAGCCGGCCCTTGGTTTCACGGCGCCCACGAATTCAATGGGCACGTGGATAACCGTTTCGATCCACATCACGGCTACCGCGGTCCATATCCGGCCCGTGGAGACAAGCCCTTCAATCACTTCCACGGAAATGAGATGCGGGATGGGCGAGGACACGCAGGCGGCGGACACCATCGCTAAAGACAGCGTCCAGCTCCAAGAAAGCTGGGAGATAAAGAGAAGAAGTACCCGACCGTTTTAATGATATGCCAATAACAGTGGATATTAATTTTCTTGGTGGGCCCGGTAGGACTCGAACCTACAACCAACAGATTATGAGTCTGCTGCTCTAACCATTGAGCTACAGGCCCCTTTGGGAGCATTTCCAGTTTCGCACACCCCAACAAATGTTGCCAGCAGAGATCAGAGAGCACCAGATCCAGTAGTTCGAGCAAGGCACCCGGACAAACCCTGAATCGGGTATTGATTTATCAGTGGTCTCAGTGAAGATCAGTGGTAAGAACCGCCCTTCATTTTCGCAGCTGGCGCAAGTCTATGCCTAATTGTTGACACTTCTTGTACAAGTGGCTGCGCTCCAATCCCAGCGCTTTGGCGGTATTGGTGATGTGGTGGTTTTGGCGCTTGATCTCATCCAGAATTACTTGCCGCTCAAATTGCTCCACCCGGTTCGACAGGGTTCCGGCTGCCGGTATCGGAGCAGTTGCAGCGGCTGGGGTTTGCGCCGGTAAAGCGGGCAGGGCGGTTTGCACCGTGGCAGCGGTTACCATGTCGCCTTCACTGAACAGCAGCAGGCGCTCGACCACGTTGCGCAACTCGCGGATGTTTCCCGGCCAGGAGTAGCTCTGCATGGCCTGCATCGCTTCGGGCGCAAAGCCTATTTCTTTCCATCCGTTTTGCTTGCTGATCTGCGCGGCAAAATGCACGACCAGCGCAGGGATGTCCTCAGTCCGTTCCCGCAATGGAGGCAGGGTGACGGGGAAAACATAGATGCGATGAAACAAGTCCTGGCGGAAGCCGCCCTGCCTTACCAACTCTTCCAGATTTCGGTGGGTGGCCACAATCACTCGCACGTTGATCTTGATGGGCTTGTCACTGCCAATGCGCTCCACCTCGCTCTGCTCCAGTACGCGCAAGAGCTTGGCTTGCATGTGAAGCGGCATGTCGCCAATTTCATCCAGAAAGAGCGTGCCCTCGTGGGCCTGTTCGAATTTGCCTGCATGGCGGCTGGCAGCCCCGGTGAATGAGCCCTTCTCATGTCCAAACAGCTCGGATTCGATCAACTCTGCGGGTACCGCAGCGCAGTTCAACGTAACGTGCGGTCCTTCCCTGCGGTTGCTTTTTTCATGGATGGTGCGGGCAATCAATTCTTTGCCGGTACCGGTCTCGCCCAGGATGCATACCCGCGACTCGCTGGAGGCCACACGCTCCACCTGGGTCATGAGCCTGCGCATCTTCTCTCCGCTGAAAACGATCTGCGTACCGCCAAGTTTCTGCCGAAGTTGCTGGTTTTCCTGCTCCAGCCGTTCCAGGCGAACGGCATTTTGGACGGTGAGCAGGAGCTTGTCGGTAGAGATGGGCTTCTCCAGAAAATCCAGGGCGCCCAGGCGGGTGGCGCGGACCGCCATCTCAATATGCGCCTGTCCTGACATCATGACCACCGGCGTAGTCACTCCCGCCGCTTTAATATGTTCCAGCAGCGTGAGCCCGTCCATGCCGGGCATGACGACATCCGAGAATATAAGGTCGAATTTCTCCGTCTTGACCAGTTCCAGAGCGCGCGCAGGATTGTCGCAGACAGTGGCCTCATGTCCAGCCAGGCGAAAGGCGCGCGCCAGCGACGCCAGAGTATTGGCGTCATCATCGACGATTAGCAGTTGAGCTTTCATTATGTGTAAGAGAAAAACCTATTTCGCCGCGAATTTACGCGAATGACCGCGAATTAGGAAAGTATCATAAGTTCACTGGGCAGCAATGCCACGTGACTGAACGCGAACGCCTCTTCTACTGTTGTCGAACACAAGCCGCTTGAAACTTGGCTTTGGGCCAAAGTTCAGTAACAACGCGACCTCAATATCAGTTGCCCTTAAATAATTCAGGACCTGCGCTTCATGGCCCGCGTCAATCGTGCGGGCCGCTTTTAATTCGAGCAATACACAGTTGTTCACAATTAAATCAGCCTTATAGTCCCCAATTTTGATTCCACGAAACCAAATAGGGGTCGGAACCTGTCGAGAAACCATAAATCCGGCTTGACTCAATGCCAGCGCGAGGGCCTCTTCATATACTGCTTCCAGAAACCCATGTCCCAGTTCATTGTAAACAGCATAGAACACTTCAATAATGCTGTGGCATAAATCCCAATGCTTTCTATCGTGTGGGTCATTGTTGATTTGCTCGGGCTCTTTCAATGCGAAAGTTCTCCCATTCGTATCTTCGTTAATTGGCAGTATTAGCTAGTTCTTTTCCAGAAATCTTGTTTCCTGATTCGCGCTTATTCGCGTAAATTCGCGGCCAACCGGTCTTGGTTCAGTTCTCCCAGTCTGCTGCTATCTCAATTTCCGTCTCCGTTTCCCACAATGGCACCTCGATAAGGAACGTTGTTCCTTCATTTTTGCGGCTGCTGACGCTGATGCGGCCCTGGTGGTCGCTGATTACCGATTGCGCGATCGCCAGGCCCAATCCTGTGCCGTGTTGCTTGGTGGTGTAGTAGGGAGTAAAGAGCCTTTCGCATTCTTCGGGTGTGAGTCCCTGGCCGGTGTCCGTGAGTTCAAACAGGGCGTATTTGTCCGCGGTGCGCGTGCGGAAGGTGAGCTTGCCGCCTTTGGGCATGGCGTCCACGGCGTTCAAGACCAGGTTTTCGATGACGCGGCGGAGCAGCACCGGATCGGCCTTGACCGCCGGAATTCTTCCCAATTGCAAGTCAGCCTGAATGGGGTTGGGCTCGCGCATGAGCTGCCCTTGAAACAGCTTTACGACGCTAAGTACCATGTCATCGAGATCAACCGCCTGAAACTGCGGGGCCGGCATCTTGGAGAAATCGCTAAAGCGGCCAATGATGGTTTTCAGGTTGGCGATCTCCGCCAGCAAGGTCGAGGTGCTTTCGCGAAATACCTCTTCAAATTGTTCCGGCCCGGCCTGCCGCGCCCGGAGCAGATTTTCAACCGTGATCTGGAGAGGGAAGAGCGGGTTCTTTAATTCGTGGGCAAGCCGTCGGGCCAGTTCTCGCCAGGCCGCAACACGCTCGCTCTGGACCAGCCGCTCTCGTTGCGTCACCAACTCTTCCGTCATCTGGTTGAAGGCCCGTGCAAGCCTCCCAATCTCGTCGTGGGAGGTGGTTTCCACGTGCACATGCCAGTTACCACTGCCGATCTCTGCTGCGGCAGAAGCCAATTCTTTCACCGGCTGAGTAATGCGCGTGGCCACCACGCTGCTCAGTATTACTCCGATGAAGACGCCGCTGACGGCAATGAGCATCACAATGTTGCGGATATGCTCTTCCAAGGCAAGCTGCTGCTGCAAAGAGTTGCCCACCAAAAGCACCGCCGGAGGACGGTCGGCAAGCCCCGGCAACGCGATCGCATCAAAGCTCTCCTGCTGGCCGGAACCCCAGTCAATCACTGCTGAACTTTCGCCACGTTGCTCTTGCGCTTTTTGCGCAACGGGTGCGAGCTTGGTGGTATCCAGACCATCATTTGCAGCGCTGAGAAATCCGCCTGCGCCCTGCTCTGGAGAGCTGTAAATCAGTACCCGCATTCCCGGAGGAGTTGAGAGCGCTTTTAGAAAAGCGGCATCCAGCCTTCTCCCGCCAAGCACATAATAGTTCAAGCCGCGGACCTTCACGGCCCGCAGACAGAGGATGCCCAACACGTTGCCGTCCGGCGTCTCCACCTGTTTCAGAAATGCAATTTGCGGAACTGCAGCACTTTTTTCCAGGAACCAGCCCTGCTTGTAGCCAAATCTTGCCGGCCAGTGGGCGGAAGAGATGATGGCCCCGTCAGGCGTGAGCAAGTCCAGAAAATCCAAGTGCTGGACTGAGGCGTAGGACTGCGCGGCGTTCACATAGCCGCCGGCATCAAGCCCGCTGGAAAGTTCCAATCCCATCTGCAGCATGGATTCGGAATTAGCAACAGCTTCCACGCCGCGGATGACCTCCGAGCCCTCACGATCAAAGTCATGACGAAACTGCCCCACCAGGGCGGCGGTGCGCTCCTGTTCCACCTGCCGGAATGACTCTCGAGTGCGCGCCTCCAGCAGCCAGGCTACCGCCCCTACACTGATGGCGATGCTCAGCGTGACCAGCAGCAGCAGTTTTTTTCTAAGCGACATCAGGTTCTATCTTGTCCCTTCCACCCACAGCTGGTCCAGCTTCCAGCCGCCGTTGGGAAGCTGCTGCCAGTTATGCACGTTGTTGTTCAGCCACAACACTTGGGGAAGGTGGACCACGGGAATAATGCGATGGTCCTCTAGGGCCTTGCGCTCTACCTCAAGCAGATCTTCAGGCCGATTTGCGCCCAGGATCGTCACGCTGGTTTCCGGAGAGAGCTCCAGACTTTCCGCCAGTCCGGCAAGAGCAGCGGTTGGATCAAGCGACTCGAGCGGAAGCCGTAGCAGAACGGCATCGGCGCTCAGCGTTTTGCGGCCAGACACGGTATTCGTACGGGCGTCTCCGAAAAGCTGAACCAGGATTCCCGCCTCGCGCGCGTCCACGGCAATGCGTTCGGCTACCATCTTGGCTACTGGGTCGGAAAAATCATAGGCCAGAGTTACCGGCGCTGTGGAGTTGGCTTCGGCACGCAGCTTGCGGGCGTTTTCCACGCTGGTTTCCGCAGGCATGAGGAACTCATATCCGGTGAGCCACTGGGGAAGCAGTCCTCGGGCAGGAGTGCTCTTCCTCTGTAACAGGACATTGCTGATGGCGGAACGGCTGATGGCCAGAGAAATGGCCTCGCGTATATGCGGATCAACCTGCTTTCTGCCGGATGTCGCGGCCGGCTGTTTTCCCTGGAGAAAAACCAAAGCCAACAAATCCGCTGGACGCGACAATAAAAGATTCTGATTGCTCTGCTCCAGCGTGCGTACCTGATCAATGCCAGGCTCGGCGGCATGGTCAGGACCGAGATGGCGTTCCAATAGATGTTCACGCAAAGAGAGTCCCATGTGGATGTCGATGGCGTCCGCGTAAGGACGTCCGCCCCAATAGTCGTCATTGGCGGTGAATAACGCGCGCTCGCCGGGCCGCCATTCGCTTAGCCTGTAAGGTCCCGTGCCTTCCAATGAGCCATCGGCCACCTTCTTTACGATTGCGAACCGCAGCAACGCCAGCAGTTCCGGCAGATGCGCGGAAGGCACAGGGGTTTCGATTACCACCGTCTGCCTGCCGCCGGTGCTGATTTTCCAATCTGGACTTGAGGCTTTTATGCTCGCGGCCACGGTGGTGGCGGTCACCGGCGAGCCACTATGAAAGTTTGCGGCCCGTAACTGAAACTGCCACACGCGCCCTGCGGAATCTGCCTGCCAGGAGCTGGCGAGATATGGCCGCGCATGTCCATGTGCATCGATCTGAGTCAGCGTTTCAAAAATCAGAGAGCTGAGCCGCTCCTGGTCGACAGGATATTCACTTTCGTCCATAGGCCCAAGGGAAGTGACCTTGTGCTGAAGCAATACGCGCACTGTGCCGCCATAGCGAGGGCGAGAGCTCGCGGAGGCCACCGCTCCCATCATCAATGCAGCGAAGAGAAACTTAGCCGCGACTCTGAAGAATCGGGTGATCCGGTGATCGGGTGATCGGGTGATCGGGGTGGATGTCGGCATTTGTTTATTCAGTAATTAGTCGTTAGCCCTTAGTAATTAGCCTATAGTGTTTGGTGTTGGGTTCGCCTTTAGCCCATTGTGGTCACGATTCATCTTCCTACTCGATCCTATTCGTGTTGATTCGCGCAAATTCGCGGCTAGTTGTTTTTCAGATCACCCGATCACCCGATGTCTCGATCACCCGATTCTTCACTGGTTGCATGTCACTGTAAAAACCAACGCTTCGTATTTCCCCGTAGCCAGTGATTCCACCGCCGCGTGGACGGCTTGTCCATTTTCCGCCGGCCATAGTGCCATGATTGGACCGGAGAGTTCTACCGTTGCGCTGACCGGTACTGCCTCACGGCTAGCCATTTCCATGGCTTGAATAGTATCGGGACGGGTCAGATCGTTCGACGAGCTGACCAGAATCTGGTGTCCGGAGCCGCAGGTGGATTGGATTGCGGCCAGACTGCTCCCCCAATCATTGAAGGTGGCCACCGGTGTCCCCAGGCCGTTTCGATAGAAGCGAATACGGCCATCAGCGCCGGCAAACACCCACTGCCGGGAATCTCCATTGATCAATAGCGCGGCGGTGAAAAAGGGCGGCACGGATTCCCCGGACTTCTGTCCGGCCAGCACTCCGGTAAAGAAATTCCGGGTGGGGCTGAAAAATGCCACCAGCAGTCCTAGATCAATCTGCCAGGGATCGTCACTGGCATGGCATTGCAGCACAGGAGGCGTAGCAGTGCCGCTGCAAAATATGCCGGGAAGAAAGGCTGTAATCTGGAGGTCCAGCCCCGAGGCAGGTTTCACAAGTTGCAGCTTGCCGCGCAGGTCCCGAGGCCAGGATTGCTCACGGACGACAGCCAGCGTCTGCTTCAAATGCCACTTGCCGCCTTCATTGCCATAGACCGCGATCTGCTCGGGTTCCAGTATATAAAGGCTAGGCCCATCTACCAGAAAATCCAGGATGGGGGCATCCTGCTGCCACACCACGTTCTTGTGGACGCTGAGGATCGGCGCCCGCGATGAAGAACCTGCCAATGGCTTGGGAAACTTTTTGATTACTACCTGATTGCCCGGACCCTGCTTGATGGCGGCAACCCATACATAGTTCTGCCAGTCCTCCGAAAACGTGATCTGGATTTCTGCCACTGCATTCTCAGCTTTCACCAGCCGCGTGCCAGCTGCGCGGAAGCTGTTCAGGATGCTCTTCTTGAGCGCGTCGTGGTCGGCGGCAGAAAGAGAAGACATGTTCTCAAAACTCACGTTCACTGCTGAAGGCGTGCCGCCACGGGCAAGAATTTCCTGCACGAATTGGCTGGCAGCCGAGTCTTCCTGCTG
>DATMMY010000044.1:0-4396 GCA_035569515.1 Candidatus Solibacter sp.
ATTGCGTTGCGGGTGGGAGAAGGCGCGGCCAACACCGAAGATCTCCGAACCGCAATGATTCACTATCGCTCGCTGTTTGAGGAACTGGTGGAGGTGCCGACGGCTTTAGAAACAAGAGATGTCGCATAACGCTGAGCTGAACAGAGGGACAAATGATGAAACCAAGTACGCAGGACCGAACCCAGGGCAAGCTTCACGAAGTAAAGGGACAGATCAAAGAGGAACTCGGAAAAGTGACGGACGACCCTGACATGGAAGTATCGGGGAAAGCAGAGAAGAAAGCCGGCAAGGTTCAGAAATGGATCGGTCGTGCTGAAAAGGTTGTTGGCGAATAGACGGCGCGTCTCCGTCGTAAAACCCGCCAGGCGACGAAAGAGTGTAGAGAGAACGGGGGAACAAAATGCAGATCAACTCAGCGAGCTGCGTCAAGATTAAGGATCTCGGCTTCACCGTGTCTACTCACATCAAGTTGTATGGTCATCTCTTTGAGATGGTTTCAGAGCCTTTTGACGAAGCTGATGGCATATCAGTTCGAGCCACCAGTGGAAGCGATCCGGAGATCCGCATTCTGCGGCTTTCGGTCTCAAGTCTAGTCGGGCGTACGGATCGGTTTCTCGCGAGTAGAAGCGACCGGACGAACCAACTAGTTGGCGCTTTGCCCAAGCTCATTCAAGAAAGCGAAGCGTAACTATAAAGACTCTGACCGCCCACAATACTTCAAGACCTGGATTTCACAAAGGAGAACCATGATGACGACAATCGAGCAGACCAAGTGTGCACACCTGCCATGCCGGTGCGTGGTGCAGGCTGGCGAAAAATATTGTGGTCAAACCTGTCAGGTAGCGGGATCAAAGGACGTCGAGATTGGCTGCCAATGTGACCACCGCCCCTGTCCCCTCACCGTATGAGGGTCAGAGTATGAGGGTCAGAGGACTTATGGTGGCCGGGGAACGTCCCCAGGAGAACCTCGAGTGAAACTACGCGAAATTATCTTGTCTCTGCTAGTGGTGGCGACGATGTCGCTGCTGGCTCGTGCGCAGACACTGGCCGATTCGCTGGATCCCTCGGGCACGGTTGCGATCACAACTCCGGAACACCGCGACCTGACATACTTCCGCCCGACCCCGAAAATGAAGCTCCACAGCTATTTGTTCGAGACGTTTGGACCCTATCCAATCGTCGGCGCGACCATCGTAGCGGGCATCAACCAAGTGGACCACACCCCACCAGAGTGGCAGCAAGGTTTTGCCGGTTATAACAAGAGAATAGGGTCTGACTTCGCCATCGCCGGGGTCACCACGTCGACGCGCTTCGCTCTAGCGCGAGTTTTGCGGGAAGATACTTTGTATTATCGCTGTCAGTGCAAAGGCACATTTCCTCGGCTGAGCCATGCCGTGATTTCAACCTTCACAGGACGCCGCGGCGACGATGGCCATCGCGTCTTTTCTTTTCCCGCACTAATCGCACCCTATGCCGGCACCATGACCGCGGTCTATGCATGGTATCCCGGGCGCTACGGCGTCAAAGACGGCTTTCGCATGGGCAACTACAGCCTGCTCGCATACGCAACCGGAAACGTACTTCTCGAATTCCTGTATCGCGGGCCCCGTTCGTTGCTTTCTCGAATGCACCTCAACAATTCTCATGGAGCACCGGATCCGGGTCCCCAACCGTGATCGAAGCCAATGCAATCGACGCAAATTCAACCGCGGTCGCAGGCGTAGGCTCTCCTGGCGCCGTAAAGCAAGCTTTGACCCTGCTCCCCGCCGCGGATTCTCCCCCTGAGCTGATCAGCGAGTTTCTGGAATGGTTCGGAGATCTCGGCATTTTTTTCTGGCAAGTGGTGCGGGCCGCGGTGACGCCGCCCTTTGAATTTCGCGAACTGTTTCGCCAACTCGATGAGATCGGATCAAAATCCTTCCCGCTAGTCGCTCTGGCCGGCGCGGCGACCGGCGTAGTGCTCTCGCTGGAAGCTCGTTACAGCCTCACCCGATTTGGGGCCAAGTCGCTGCTTCCCGCAGCCATCGTATTCTCTGTCATTCACGAGACCGGACCGATCATCACAGGTCTGGTCGTCAGCGGGCGAGTAGGAGCTGGCATTGGTGCGGAACTAGCATCGATGAAAGTTACCGAACAGATTGATGCCATTGAGGCATCCGCTGTAAATCCCTACCGGCTGCTGGCCGCGACCCGGATTCTGGCCTGCATCCTGGCAATGCCTCTGCTGACTCTGGCCGGCGATGCGTGCGGGCTCTTCATGGGCTGGGTTGCTCAGGCCCTGGTTGAGCCGGTTTCGCTGCATCAGTTCATCAGCAGTGGTTTTAATGCGGCAAGTTTCAACGATCTTCTGCCACCTACACTCAAGACCGCTGTATTTGGCCTGATCATCGGCCTCATCGCGTGTTTTCAGGGCATGCGCACCCAGGGGGGCGCTGCCGGCGTGGGTCGCGCCGCCACCAGCTCGGTCGTCTTGTCCTCGCTTTTCGTCATCCTGGCAGATGTCGTGCTGGTCAAACTCATCCTCATATTTTTTCCGTGATTGATCGGAGGAGCGAACAAGTATGCACATCATCGATCAAGTTGTGACCGAGCTACAAGAAGCCGAGAAAGACGGCAACACGCCCGTGATCGCCGTCGATGACTTGCACAAATCTTTCGCAAGTCAAAAGGTTTTGAACGGGATTAGCCTGGCCGTGAAGCGCGGCGAGACCATGGCTGTATTGGGGCGCAGTGGTACGGGCAAAAGCGTATTGCTGAGAATCATCATCGGGCTCGAGAAGCCGGACTCGGGATCAGTGCGCATCCATGGGCAAGACATCGCCGGCCTGGCCCTCGACCAGCTTGGTGAAATCAGGAAGAAGATGGGTTTTCTGTTTCAGCACGCTGCGCTCTACGATTCTCTGACCGTCCAGCAGAACGTGGCCTTCCCGCTGCTGCACCACAGGAAAGAGATGTCGAAGTCGGAACAGCGGGATCGGGTCAACCAACTATTGGCGGAAGTAGGCATGGAAAGCGCTCACGCCAAGATGCCCTCCAACATTTCCGGTGGCATGCAGAAAAGAGTCGGTCTGGCGCGCGCCCTCGCTCTAGAGCCAGACGTCCTGCTGCTCGACGAGCCCACCGCCGGTCTCGATCCCATCAGCTCCGCGGAGATTGATGATCTGGTTCTCAAGCTCCAGCAGGAACATCACATGGCATCGATCGTGGTGACTCACGATCTGCACAGCGCGAAAGCCATTGCCGGCCGGCTCGCTCTGCTCAACGAGGGGAATGTGGTGATCGAGGGCAGCTTTGAAGAACTGCAGAACAGCGACATCGAATTTGTCAGCGAATTTCTCAGGCACTCGTAGGAGGATCCATGTCGAGAGCAGTGCGGTTGGGGGCTTTCATCGTTGTAACACTGGCAGTTCTGGTGGTGGGTGTGTTCATCATCGGAGGCAAGCAATACCTTTTCAGCTCGACCTACCAGTTGAAAGCTCAATTCGACAATGTGGTGGGACTGGACGCAGGCGCCGACGTTCGCGTGGGAGGCGTTCACAGCGGAACTGTGCGCAGTATTTTGTTGCCGCATAAGCCGGGCGAAAAGGTCACGGTCATCATGGATCTCGGCAAGTCCACCCACGAGATTATCAAGCAGGACTCCGTAGCCACGATCGAAACCGAAG
Source organism: Candidatus Solibacter sp. (assembly GCA_035569515.1). Lineage (GTDB taxonomy): Bacteria > Acidobacteriota > Terriglobia > Terriglobales > Acidobacteriaceae > Angelobacter. The sequence continues at coordinate 3,666 of DATMMY010000044.1, forward strand.
GTCTGTTGGGAAACCAGTTCATGGCTATCTCGTTTGGATCCGCCGCCTCCACCGAAGTAAAGAATGGCGATCTCATTGCCAGCCAGCCTCCGCTCGAAATGGCTGACCTGTTCCAAAAGACCAGCGACATTCTGGATACCAGCCAGCAAGCCATCCAGAACGCCACTCGGGCGACCGCGAATCTGGATTCGATCAGCGCCAAAATCGACCGTGGCCAGGGAACGGCAGGAGCGCTGGTCAATGACAAACAGTTATACGCCAACCTCGAACAGACCACGGCCGCGATGCATGACACAATGGCCCAGGCGCAGGCCGGAGTCACCGACTTCACGGAAAATATGGAGGCTTTGAAACATAGCTTCTTCGTGCGCGGGTATTTTAAGAACCGCGGATACGAAGACTCCGCGGAACTGGCAAAGTATGGGATTGAACAGTTGCCGCCAAGTGCGCCCATCAAGGCTTTCACCTATTCGTCCAAGCAGTTGTTCGACAAGCAGGATTCGGCCAAGCTGAAGAACCAGAAATCTCTAGCCGCCGGCGGCGAGTTTCTGGCCAACAACCAGTACGGTTTTGCCGTAATCGTGGTGTCCGCCGGCATGGAAGGCGACAAGCAGAAAGACTTGTTGCTTACCGAGGCCCGCGCCATGGTGGTACGCGACTATCTGGTGGAACATTTCGGATTTGATGATGGCCAGCTTAGAACTCTCGGAATGGGTAAGCAGACCGAAGCG
>DATMMY010000045.1:0-3878 GCA_035569515.1 Candidatus Solibacter sp.
AATTCTGCAAACAACCAGCTCGGGTACGTCAGTTTCACTCTTCATTCGCATCTGCCATACGTGGTAAATCATGGTACATGGCCGCATGGAATGGAGTGGTTGCACGAGGCCGCCGCAGAGACTTATCTGCCCCTGCTCAAAGTCTTCGCAGAACTGGAGCAGCAAAAACTCGCGCTCAAAGCCAACGTGAATCTTTCCCCCATCCTGCTGGAGCAGCTTTCGCATCCGGTGTTCAAGCAGGAGTTTCCCAATTATCTGGGACGCAAAATTGAGGCGGCCCACAAAGACGCCGAAGATTTCAAGAGCCAGGGTGAATCCCATCTGGGGGAAGTCGCGCAGTTCTGGCTGCGCTTCTACGAGCAGTCTCTTCGCCATTTTGAACAACTCGGCGGCGACATTATCAAGGGCTTTCGCTACTTTTATGAAATCGGCGCCATCGAGATCATCACTTGTGGCGCAACTCATGGCTACTTCCCTCTTTTGGGCACCGATGCCTCGATCCGCGCCCAGGTCAGCACGGGCGTTGAAACTCACATTCGATTCTTTGGCAAGCGGCCGAAAGGCATATGGCTGCCGGAATGCGGATATCGCCCTGCGGGTAGCTGGCAATTTCCGGTATCGGTGAACGGCTGGGGATCCGCATACGGACAAGCGGCGTTTGAGCGTGCCGGAGTCGAGCAGATCCTGGCTGAAAATGGAATTGAGTATTTTTACGTGGACACCCACTTGGTGGATACCTCAACCCAATTTACTCCCTACGAACTGCTGGCCGGGGGAGTTCCAGTGGCCGTGGAGATTCCGCCCGAGCATCCTGCAAAGAATTTCTACCGCGCATATTTCGCCGATACTCCCAACCGCGGCAACGCGCACGTCGCCTTCTTTACCCGCGACCCACGAACGGGCGTTCAGGTCTGGAGCGGCGAACATGGCTATCCGGGCGATGCCGATTATCTGGAGTTCCACAAGAAGCGCTGGCCCGGCGGGAACCGCTACTGGCGCATCACCGGTCCCAAGATCGACTTGGGAGGGAAACTGCCCTACTACCCTGAGGTGGCCCAGGGCCGTACCCGTGAACACGCCGCGCACTTTGCCCGCATTACCGCTGATGCCTTGAGACTCTACGGAAACAACGGCGCGGGGATGCCGATCCTCAGCGCGCCATTTGATGCGGAGCTGTTTGGACACTGGTGGTTTGAAGGCCCGGAGTGGTTGAAAAATGTTGCACTGGAATACGCCAGGCCGGATTCCCAGGTCCGCCTGATCACCGGCGGCGAGTATCTGGAGCGCTTCCCTCCCGCTGGTTTCCTGGCCCTGCCGGAAGGATCATGGGGGGCCAACAGCGACAACAGCGTCTGGCTTAATCCGGACACCACCTGGACGTGGAAGCACATCTATCCGGCGGAATTTGCGGTGCAGCAGATGGCGAACAGCGGTTTATGGAAAGGCAACCCGGTCGCAACCCGGCTGGCCCAGCAAATATGCCGCGAACTCCTGCTGTTGGAATCTTCCGACTGGCAATTTCTAATCACCACTAAACACGCCCGCGACTACGCGGAAAAACGCTTCAACACCCATCTGGACCAACTCCGCACATTGCTCGATACCTGGCGCCGTTTTGAATCCACCAAGCAAGTCTCTGGAGAGAAACTGGCCGAACTTGAAAACCTTGAGTTGCGTGACTTTGTCTTCCCCGATATAAAACCGGAGCGCTGGGCCAGCAAGACCACTGGGTAGCAAAAACAAACGAAACTTTCTCACTTCTGTCATCCTGAGCAAATGACTCGCGATCGCTAGTTAAGAAGGAATGCACAAGACAGCGAGGGTAAGGCACACTTATTTAAGGAGTGTCATTCCGAGCGCAGCGCCGCGAAGAAGTCGCGCACAACCCATCTGAGGGGCGCGAAGAGAGGGACCCCGACCATACTTCGGACTTAAATGCAGATCCAAGGTGTTCTACCGGAATCCCTGAGTCGTTGCCCCATAGGACGGCTTTAAAGACCTATTGATTCTGTTCGTCTTAAAAGTTTGTTCATTAGGAGCCGCGTTTTTTGCGCCGAAGAGCTTGCCCTGAGATCCTCCGAAAGGACCTATGCAGTCGAATGTGCTGCCAAGTTTTTCCTTGCGGCAATTATTTCTGAATTGCTTCCTTGCTCCTTTCATTTGCCTTTCAACAACAGAGCTGACCACACCTTCTATAATGATCGGTGCAGCTTCCCAAGATAGGACTCTAACAGGAGAGCCACTGTGTCCCAGACCCACACCATCCCATTGCCACGAAATGCGGACCGGGTTCCGCCCGGCCCCAAGGGCTTGCCGCTGGTCGGCGTCTCATTCAAGTTCGCCCGCGATCCGCTCCGCATGTTGCAGAGCGTTGCCAAGGAATACGGAGACATTGTCACGCTTCCGGTTGGATTCCAGACGCGAATCTTTATCAATCATCCTGACTGGATCACGCAGGTACTGGTTGTGCAGCATGCAAAATTTCACAAGAGCGATCTGACCAAGAGGCTGCTCGGGGACCTGCTCGGGCGCGGACTGCTCACCAGCGAAGATGATTTCTGGCGGCGCCAGCGGCGGCTGGCCCAGCCGGCCTTCCGCCGTTCCCGAATCAATGAATACGCTCCAACCATGGTGGATATCGCCCATGAGCATATCCACGGCTGGCAAGGAACCGGCGAGGAAAGAGATATTGCCGAAGAAATGATGGCGTTGACTCTGGAGGTGGCGGTGCGCGCGCTGTTCGGCACTACGCTCCCCGGTACTGCACGTCAGGTAGGTCAGGCGACCACTTTCCTCATGCGTTACCAACTTCAGCGATTGCGTTCGCCCATCAAGTTTCCGGCGAGCTGGCCGACAGCCAAAAACCGCCGCGCCCGTCGTGAACAGGAGGTGCTGGATTCGTTGGTCTATCGCATCATTGCCGGCCGGAAAGCCCAGGGCAATGCTAACGAGCAGGATGACGTGCTCTCCTTGCTCATGGCCGCCATGGATGAAGATGGCAGCCAGATGACGCTCCAACAGCTTCGCGATGAAACCATGACCCTGTTTCTGGCCGGCCACGAAACCACGGCGCTTACCCTCGCGTGGACATGGTATCTGCTGGGTGAAAATCCCTCCGCGGAGGCACGTCTGCATGAAGAGCTGCATGGCGTCCTGGGAGGACGCGCGCCCGAGCCCGGCGACCTTGAACGGCTTCCCTACCTTCAGGCGGTAGTCAGTGAGTCGTTACGGCTGTATTCGCCGGCGGCCGTCATGTCGCGGCTGGCAACTGCTCCGTTTAGTTTTGGCGGGTACGAGTTCCAAACAGGAACCACCGCAATCATGTCGCAGTGGGTCATGCATCGCGACCCGCGCTTCTTCGACAACCCCGAAGCCTTCCGCCCCGAGCGCTGGCTCGATGGCCTTGAGAACCGCCTGCCCAAAGGGGCTTATTTCCCATTTGGTGATGGCCCTCGGCGCTGTATCGGACAAGGCTTTGCGCTGCTTGATACTTACCTTGTGCTGGGAGTGCTGGCGCAGCGATTTAGCTTCCGCCTGGTTCCAGGTCATCCGGTAGTGCCTGAACAACTCATAACTCTGCGGCCACGTTTCGGCCTACGCATGAGAATTCACGCCCGGAAATAACAGCACATCTTCAAAAAAACTCGTCATCCCGAGGGTCTCCCCGCGCATCAGGCGCGGCGAGATCGGAGGGACCTTGCGTTTCGCATTAACTAGAAGCGCTTTAAACAAACGGAGTACGCCAACTCTGAATCTGCTGCAGCAACAGCCCCAACCATCCTTAAGGACGGTTTTGTGAAAAAAGGACGGTTTTGTGAAAACCAGTTACAGCATTCCCATTCGCGTTTATTCGCGTGAATTCGCGGCTAAATCGGCTT
>DATMMY010000046.1:0-3430 GCA_035569515.1 Candidatus Solibacter sp.
GCTGTAGGTAAATTGCTCGGGGTCGAGATGCACGTAACGCTCGACCTGCTCAAACCATTCCATGCGATTGCGGGCCGCGCTTTGCAGCTTGAGAGCCTCGATCTCGCGCTCTTCCTGGTAGAGCTGCAGCGCCTCGCGAATATCGGCATTGTGACCGGTCAGGACGCGTGCCAGGGCGATGGCGTCCTCCATGGCGAGCTTGGTGCCGGAACCGATCCCGAAATGCGCGGTATGCGCGGCATCCCCAATCAGCACGATGTTTTTGTGGAACCACTTCTCGCACAGCACGCGGTTGAACTTGAGCCACATGGCCGGACCGCGCAGATGCCGGGCGTTGGAGATGAGGGCATTGCCATCGAGCCGCTCGGCAAAGAGTTCCTGGCAGAGCGCAATGGACTGCTCCGCCTCCATCTTGTCGATGCCGGCTTTGAGCCAGTTTTTCTCGGGAGTCTCGATGATGAAGGTGGACCAATCTTCATCGAAGCGATAAGCGTGCAGGTTGAACCAGCCCCACTCGGTTTCCTTGAAATCAAAGGTAAAGGCGTCGAGCTTCATCTTGCTGCCAAGCCAGATAAAGCGGTTCCGCCGTACCTGAATGTTGGGCTTGAACACCTCTTCATATTTCCTGCGGGTTACGGAAGAGGCGCCGTCGGCTGCAATCACCAGATCGTAGTGGGCGGCGTATTGGTCGGGATCGGTAACTTCAGTCTGGAACACCAGCTTCACTCCCAGGCTGGCAGCCCGTTGCTGGAAAATCTGGAGCAGCTTGATCCGCCCGATGCCGCAGAAGCCGTGGCCGCCCGAAGTGAGCTTGCGGCCCTTGAAGTGGACGTCAATATTGTCCCAGTGGCGAAACGCCCGGGTAATCTTGGCGTGAGTCTCCTCGTCCACGCCCTTGAAGCCGTCCATGGTCTTATCGGAAAACACCACGCCCCAGCCAAAGGTATCGTTGGGGCGGTTGCGCTCGACGACAGTGATGTCCCAGGAGGGATTCGCCTTCTTCACGAGGATAGAGAAGTACAGACCGGCAGGACCGCCTCCAAGGCAAACGATTTTCATTTGCTCTCTCCTCGGTTCGGGCGTATTTTCAGTTGATTCATCCGATCCATTCGCGGCCAGCTTTCAGCACTCATTAATACTATATTCTTCCCGTTGTCCCTAGAAGGTAGACCCGTTTCAACCGATGCGAAGCCCGGCTGGTCCCAAGCCTAACCTCATTTCCTAAAGATCGCCGCTACACCCGCTACACCGCTACATTTCTCCCTCGTTTTTCCGAGAAGTTATTTGGATACAGTTACTTACGCCGGTAAATCAGCTCCAGAAAAAGCCACTGATTTTGCCGCTACAGCCCGCTACAAGCCGCTACATTTTCATCTCTGCATTCCAAACCAGCACATTTTGAACAGGTTTGTTGAAAACATTGGAGTTATCGGTTTTCCTGACGCCTTGACGCCGATTTCTGACGCCCTGAAGTCCGGTTCTGACGCCCTGAGCTTTATTTCTGACGCCCTTTACTCTGTTTATGACGACCTGACTCTTGCTGATGACGGCCTGAGTTAGAAACTTTAGTTAGCCAGTCATTCAACGTTACCCCGCCCTTCAAGAAACGCAGACGGATAGGGTACCCGGCCAAGAATACTTACACCGAAAGCTATTTTTGATTATACAGCTACTACTAAGGCGGTAGCCAGGAGAATTTACCCCTTAATGTTTGGCGGGACATGACTGGAGCAATTGCCGCCCAGGAGGGTTGCGCTTCCAGTACCTTTGCATGGCTGCACCAAAAATGCTCTCTAATTTAGAGCGCTTCCTGAAATGGTGTACCCCGATGGTTAGGGCGCAGAGGCTATTGAAGACAGCACTAAATTAATGTCTATGGCGGTAAAAATTCAGCCGTCCCCTTGCGGGGACTCTGCTCGTCTGCGCACTGTTCCCGCCGTTGAAACGGGGGCTATTATCAGCCTGAGAAATCATTGTTTTTAAAGACATGGACTGGCTTGTTCTACGAACAGAATTGAACAGGTTGTTCAGTCAGGTCTTAGGCGGTCAGAGCACTATGGCTAATGCAGAACGCAAGGTCCCTCCGATCTACCCGCGCTAGGCGCGCGGGTAGACCTTCGGGATGACGAGTTCTTTCCGCATAGCTTCATGAATAATCCAGGCTAGATGCTCTCAGGATCTTTCCCCCGCATGAATCCCAGGGCGATGAGGGACAGCGCACCAATCACCAGTGCTGAACCTACGACAGCCAGCGCCTGGGGCCAGCGCCCGTGGTCCACGGTTTCAAGGACGACGCCCAGCGGAAACAGGAATGCACCCAAGACGAATGCTGTGGCCAGGAGGCGGCGCGTGGATTCGCGAAAGCCTACGCGATGAAAGACTGTGCCCAAGACAATCAATAAGACCGCCAATCCGCCCCAGTGCGAGTGGACGTCTACGTTGCGCACGTAGTCATAATGAGAGGCGGCGTATGAGTGGATGGCGGAGTGGGCTTCGGGCAGCTTACGCTCTGCGGCGAGGGCAAAGCCGGTTGCAAGATGCTTCCCCATTGCCTCCAACTGCTGATGCTCGGCAAACACGGCATACCACAATCCAAAGACCATTCCCGCAACAACCAGAGCCAGGCCGCCCACGATCATTATTTTCCTGGAAGGATTCATGCATGTGCCTCCGGGCTCTTGTCCAGGCTGCCGGAATAGCGCACGATGCCGTAGAACATCCCACACAGAGCTACCGCAACCAGCAGACCGCCGACATCGGCTATACCGCCGGCAAGCAGTCCCCAGCGCAATTCCATCAGCACAAAGACCGGCAGTATGGCGGAGCCGGCGAGAAGAACGATCGCCCAACGCCTTCGCCAGCGTTCACTGAGGAACACATAGGGTTGCACAAGCGCCAGCAACAGAGCGAGTATCCCGAAGTTGATCAGGTGCGCATGGGCGGCGATCTTCACCGCTTTGTCTGCCTGCAACAGGTTGTACCGGCCAACGAGTTCGGCTGGTACGGGCTGCTGGGCTGCGGACGTAGCCGATTTGGTGGATCTATCCAGCAGATCCAGAAGTATGTTGGTTTCCCGGTCTTCCTGCTGATAAAGGTCAAAGACCGAGTATGCCGCGCCCTGCAGAAATCCCGCGAGAATCAACAGCGTGCCCCCGGCCAGCAGCACGCGGCTTGACCAACCGCGGTCGTGGAGAAACTTGTCTTCGCTGCGTGCAACTTCCCTGCCAGAAGCTTCTCTACCTGTAACCCGGCCCGGCGGGCGAATGCCTTTCATCAGGCCGATGAGTTGAGCGAGACAAGCGGTCATCACCAGCAGTCCGCCAAAATCAGCCACAATACTGGCCCAGCCGATGGACTGCAAAGGACTGTACGCCATTCCTACGTAATGAATCAGAAAGACGCCTAGGGGTAAAAGCCATGCCCCGGTCAG
>DATMMY010000047.1:0-6138 GCA_035569515.1 Candidatus Solibacter sp.
TCATACCCTGGTCGGCGGTTTTGAACAGCACCTGCGCGGCGAAATACAAAGTGTTGGGATCATGGGGCGAGAAAACGATAGGCTCGGTCCACTGGAAACGATACTTCTGGTCCACCGCTGCGGAGCCAATCGGGTTCAGGGGCCAGGGGGTAACGTTCTTTGTTTGTCCGGTGTGATGATCGTAGCGGGTGATCTCACCGCCATAAGAGCCGGCATAGACAACTTCAGGATCATGAGGATCGGGCGCTATATATCCGCTCTCACCACCGCCCACAGGGTACCAGTCAGGACGGTCAATGCCACCGCGGCCGCTGGCGGTGGCGGTTCCCACGGTGCTGTTGTCCTGCTGCGCTCCATAGACAAAATAGGGGAAGCGGTTGTCGGCGATTACATGGTAGAACTGAGCGGTCGGCTGGTTGCCCTGCGTGGTCCAGCTTGCACCGGCGCTGGTGCTCACATTGGCGCCGCCGTCGTTGGATTCAATCATTCGGTCCGGATCATTGGGATCGATCCACAACCCATGGTTATCACCATGAGGGACGCGGATGGGCCTGAAAGTCTTTCCGCCGTCAATGGAGCGATACATCCCTGTATTCAGGACGTAGACGCCCTCCGGCGAACGGGGATCGGCGAAGACGTGCGTGTAGTAAAAGGCGCGCTGGCGGTAACGCCGGTCATCGTTGACCATGGTCCAGGTTGTGCCTCCGTCATCGGACCGGAACAAGCCCCCTTTATCGGCTTCGATCAGCGCCCATACGCGGTTAGGATTTCCATGGGCGACCGCCACGCCGATGCGTCCCAGAATGCCGCTGGGCAATCCATGCCCTTCAAGCCGCTTCCAGGTGCTGCCGCCATCGCTGGAGCGATAGAGCCCGCTGCCCGGGCCGCCGCTGTCCATGCCCCAGGGCGAACGGCGCGCCTGCCAAAGGGCGGCAAAAAGGATGCTGGAATTACTTGGATCGAAAGCGATATCAATTCCACCGGTGTTTTCGTCTTTGTACAGGACTTTGGTCCAGCTCTTGCCGCCGTCGGTGGTGCGGAAGATGCCGCGTTCCGGATTGGCGCCAAACGGATGTCCAAGCGCAGCAACGAAGGCGATATCGGGGTTCTTAGGATGAACAATGATGCGTCCGATGGCCCGTGTGTCTTTGAGTCCAACGAAGGACCAGTTCTTGCCCGCATCGGTGGATTTGTAGACTCCGTTTCCGGAGATGATGTTGCCGCGAATACAGGCCTCACCGGTAGCCGCGTAGACCACATTCGGATCCGACGCCGAGACCGCGATGCTGCCTATGGACGCCGACATATCTTTCACTTTGTCGGTCACGGGACGCCACGTGAGTCCTCCGTCCGTACTCTTCCAGACGCCGCCGCCCACGCCTCCAAAATAGTATGTATGCGGGTTGCCGACTACGCCGCTGACCGCCAGCACGCGTCCGCCACGGAAGGGGCCAATGGAGCGCCACCGCAGCCCATGCCATGGTCCTTTCTGCTGCTCCTCCTCGTCTTCAGACGGAGAAGTACCAGAGGCGGATTCCGGCTTGGCTGCGGTTGGCTGTTCAGACGTGGCGCGTTGCGCAGGCTGGCCGGGTTCGGCGCCTTGCTTGGGGTTCTTCTTGCTTTGTGCAAAGGAGATGGCAGCCAGCAGCAGGACGAGCAAAAACGGCGCGCGCCTGGAGGCGAAAGACGTGAGTGACATATTGGAGATGACCTCTCAAAGGATACAAGTGTGAACCGCACATCCTAAATTTCTTTAGACGATTTGGCGAGCGAATTGGCACTCAAGATGTTCTTGGGTGGGGCCGCCTATTGACCGGCGCACCTGGGTCGGATATAACTTTGATCGTCTGATGTCTGGGAAGTGCGGTGAGAATCCGCCACTGCCCCGCAACTGTAAATCGCCAAGAACTGAGCCTATGCCACTGGGATTTTACTGGGAAGGCGCTCAGATCGATGAGGCGTAAGTCAGGAGACCAGCCAGGCCCCCGTCATTGGGTGTTTCCGGCCTCGAGGGAGAGCCGGACAGCTCCTTAGCTTGATTAATCAGCTGATTGGTCCCTCTATTTGAAATAAGGTGAGCCGGTGATCGGCTCATCGGTTCATCTGATGATCGGAACTCTTGTACTGGCCTGGAAATCCTGATGCCGGGAGAGTGGTGACTCGAATCCAGGCCGTCATCGAGGCCATCAAGGTAGCGCATGGGTATTCAGAAAAAATCAATCACGCTGGTGCTAGGCGGCGCCAGAAGCGGGAAAAGCAGGTACGCTCAGCAACTCGCTTCGGGATGGGACAGAGTCACATTTATAGCGACGGCCCAACGGAGTGATGACGAGATGCGCGAAAGAATTGAGCGGCATCGCCAGGAGCGTCCCGCAAGCTGGTCTACCGTGGAGGTCCAGGTTGATCTTGACTTGGCTGTTGACCGGCACGGCCTGGAATCAGAGGTCCTGTTGATTGATTGCCTGGCACTGTATGCCGCCAACATGATGGCGATTGAGCATAACAATGAAGAGAAGATCCTGGAGAGGGTTGACCGGCTTTGCCAAGCTTTGCGAAAGGCCGGGTCGTCGGTAGTGCTCGTCTCCAATGAAGTGGGCAGCGGTGTGCATCCCTCTCATCCCAGTGGCAGATTCTTCCGCGATTTACTGGGACGAATCAACCAGCAGATAGCGCAGGTAGCAGACAACGTCTTGCTAATGGTTGCAGGGATTCCGTTAGCGGTGAAGGGACAGGTAACGCTGAGACAATCGGTCACAAAGTAGTGAGATTCATAAGGAGTGGATGTAGAGGCGGCTCGCTTGGTGTAAAGACGTGTACCAGCCACACCATGCCCTGCCGAAATGGTGGTGAGATTTTGGTTCCTCCGCTTCCGATGCCTGCCCTCGAGCGAAGCGAAGGGTTCCTCTGTGTTTCAAAGGTTTTGGTTGCGTCCAGATAGCTCTGTTGAAACGCGTATGAAGAAAATGACTTTTATTTCGGTTGCTGTAATGCTCTTTGGCCTTTGCTCTCTTTCGTGGGCGCAGCGCCAGGTGCGGGATGAGCTTGGCCGAACCATGACGGTCCCCGACAAACCTCATCGTGTGGTCTGCCTTACACCCAGCGTTACCGATACTGTCTATTCGCTGGGAGCGGGTCAAGACGTGGTGGGAGTTAGCGACTACACCAAATATCCTATTGAGGCCCTGAAGAAACCAAGCGTTGGACAGGTGTTGAATCCGTCCATTGAGGCGGTAGTTGCCTTACATCCTGATCTGGCGATCGGCGTGGGAGATCTCACAACCGAAGCGGCTGTCCTTAAGATGGAGAGGCTCGGGATTCCCGTCTTCCTGGTAGTGCCCCGTGGCATCGGGGGAATCTATCGTTCGATTGAAAATATCGGCAAAGTGCTCAACCGCGAGCGCGAAGCCCGGCAGCTTGTTTCAGGGCTGCGGGCTCGCGAAGAGGCTGTGCGCAAGCGGGTGAGCGGCAAAGCGGTGGTACGAGTGCTGATGCCTCTGTCGGATGATCCGGTCATCACCATTGGCAAGAATGCCTTTCTCACCGAATTGATTGCCGCCGCCGGAGGCAGATCAGTTACCGACGACCTTGCTCAGGATTGGCCCGGCATCAGCATGGAGGCCATTCTGGCTCGGCATCCTGATTATCTGGTGCTCATTGAAGGATCGCCCATGACGATTGACGATCTGAAGAAAAGGCCAGGATGGAAGACCCTGGCCTGCGTTCAGCAGAACCGGATTTTTTACGTAGACGACAAAATGAACTATTCCAGTCCGCAAGTCTTCGATGCTCTGGAAAGTCTGGCAAAACAGTTTCATCCGTAACCGATCGGGTGATCGGGTGATCGGGCCAGGATTTCCTAACATATTTGCTAAGCAAACGCGAGATTTTATGACAAGGAGATAAAGAGAAACGGAGAAAGATTAACAAGTATATCGGTGACGGCATGCAACAAGCCTGTCAACCAAAACACGAACTGCAACAGGATGTTCGGGAAAGCGGTGAGATTCCGCTACTGCCCCGCAACTGTAAGCGACATTGCAAGACATCGGCTAAGCCACTGTATTCATGGGAAGGCCCCGATGCTGGTCGCAAGTCAGGATACCGCTCCTGCTGCCTAAATGCCTCTTCCGAGGGGAAGGAGACTTTGATATGAAAGAGATAAAAGGCGCAAGCCCAGCAACAAGACTTGATTCTTTCGTGGGAGCTGCGAAACGGAAAGACCTCAAGAGTCGCAGCGTTGGGTTCTTGATTTTAGATCACCCGATCACCCGATCACCCCGTCACCCGATTCGCCACACCGCGTCCAGTTACAAATATCTTTGCCTAGCGTTCTTGCTGCTACTTCTAACCCAATCCGTCTTTGCCACCGACACCGGAACCCTGCATGGAATTGTGACGGACCCGTTGGGCGCGGTCATCCAAAACGCAAATGTGGACTTGCTGCACGAGGGAAAGCAGACAACCTCCACCGCCACCGGCCCGGATGGGAAATTTCAATTTACGTCTCTCGCGCCCGGTCACTATCTGGTCCATGTGACCGCCCCAACCTTTGCCTCTCAGTCCAGTCCGTTGATTTATGTGGGCGCGGGAAATTCGGCAGAGGTCAATCTCACCTTAGGCCTGGGCACAATCGCCCAGCAGATCGTTGTGTCTTCAACCGGGACCGAAGCGCCTCTTTCTCAGGTTGGGGCTTCAGTTTCCGTGATACCCAACAGCCAGTTTCAGGGCAGGCTGGACCTGCTCGAGCCGTTGCGCCAGGCGCCGGGTGCGCAGATCCTGCAGGGTGGCCAGCGAGGCGGGATTACCGCCCTTTTCGTTCGCGGCGGAAATGCCAATGCCAATAAGGTCTTGTTGGATGGGTTGCCCATGAACGATATCGGCGGCTTGGTGGAATTCGGCAATCTTTCCACCACCGGCATCGAGCAGATTGAATTCCTGCGTGGACCGAACAGCGTGCTTTACGGATCGGATGCTCTTGCCAGCGTGGTCAACTTGACCACCCGGCGGGGAACCACACCGCTGCCTGAAATCAGCTATGCGTTCGACGCCGGTAATTTCCATTCCTGGCGGCACGATGCTTCCCTGGGTGGAGTGTTTCACCAGTTTGATTATTTTTCGGAATTCTCCCGCTTTGATACCGGCAACAGCCTGCCCAATAACTCATTTCATAATGGCACTTATGTTGGGAACTTTGGTTGGACTCCCAATGCCTCCACTGATGTGCGCTTCACTGCGCGCCACACCAATACTGCGGTTGGGGCGCCCAATGCGCTTGAATTCTTTGCCATTCCAGACGACTCGTTTCAAAGAGAGCAGGACACATATATAGGAGTTACGGCCCAGAATCAGACGACCTCCCGCTGGCATAATCTGTTGCGCTATGGCGCAACCCGGCTGCGCTCCCAATTTGAAAATCCTTCGCCTTCGGGCATTCCTTTTGATCCCTTCGGTTTGGGGCCAAATTTCCTGGGACAGACGTTGACCATTCATGGCGCGAATGGCTTCTCAACCACCGGCCAGGCCATCCTCGACTTTGGCGGCACATTCCCGGTCCTGTCCAGTTCTTCGAGCAAACGGGACTTTGTCTATTTGCAGTCGGACTACAGCTTCAGCCCGCATCTGACGGCGCTTTTCGGCTTCCATTATGAAAATGAGCGTGGGTTCACTCTTGCGTCCGGCCAGAAGACTTCCACTGATCGCAACAACTTCAGCTACACGGCGCAATTTCAGGGCAGCCTGGGAAGCCGGGCTTATGCTACAGCCGGCGCCGGCGTGGAAGATAATTCGATCTTCGGCGTCGCTGTCACTCCACGGGTCTCGCTCGCTTACTATCTGGCGCGGCCAAGGTCCGATGGATGGCTGAACGGCACGAAACTCAGGTTCAACTATGGGCAGGGAATTAAAGGGCCCAGCATTTTTGAGGAAAGCACGTCGCTCTTCGGTCTGTTGTCGCAGCTTCCCAATGGTTCGCAGCTTATCTCCCAGTTTCATGTCGGTCCCATTGGAGCGGAGAGGTCGCGCAGCTTTGATTTTGGCTTCGAGCAGCTGGCATGGAGAGGACGCGCGAAACTCAACGTCACCTTCTTTCATAACCGATTTACCAATCAGGTGGAGTTTGTAAGTAATACAGCGCTGCCC
>DATMMY010000048.1:0-9456 GCA_035569515.1 Candidatus Solibacter sp.
CGCTTGTATGGGCAAGAACGGGTGGGTGTCCAGTTCGTGAACGTCAATCAATCGGGGAGAAATGGTATTCGCGATTATGTTTGCCAAGGGGGAAACTGAGGTCCTCGTCACAACCAGCACAACTACCTAAATCCTTATCACCGGGGCCTTACAATCATCGCCAACTGCGGCGTTGATAACTAAGCCGCAACTCGGCACGGAGGGCAGATCGATGCAATCGGTGATCCAGGGCAACATGGATTTCATCTTCCCAACGACCATAGCGGCATGCATATGATCGGGATCGGAAGTAAAGAGAGGAGTCAGGTGGACTCCTAACATGGCGCAGGGAAGAGCTGCTTCAGTGTCAATGTGGAAATCAGGATTGCAGCCGAGCCCGGTCAGCGTTACGCTGCTGAGATCAACTTGCCTGTAGAGGAATAAGAACGCCGAGGCAACTGTTTCCGATGGGCCTACGATGGCGTTGTTCGTTGTGGGACACGTGCCGCGAACAATCTCAATTGGATGAATGCCGGCCACTAGATCCGGAACAGGCAGATCCAGAGTGAAGAGCGGTGATTGTCCCAGCGCTTGAGGCGAAGTTCCGTTCATGGGCTGGGAATACGTTATTATCGGTACTCCTGCTGTTAGTGGTTGAGGATCGGGCGTGAAGTGCATGGACAAACTCATCGATGAGACGCCCTGGAGCAACGCCTCACTTGCGGTTGTGCCAAGCCATGGCTGATGCGGAGCATCCGGATCGGCCGGCCCAATAGGAGGCGCCATGACGGACATGCGGGTCGCACCGCTTCCGAGTACGAACGGACCGCAAAAACTAATCATCAGCGGCCTGCTGGAAACGGACTGAGCGGTACTGCGGTCCAGCAAAGTACCGGCTATGAAAGGCGCGGCCAGCGCGCTGATACCCGCTTTCTTCAGCAAATTGCGTCGGTTCATTGCCTCATCTCCTTACCGGTGGAAGAACGGCCCTTTCGAGCCTGTCCTGAGGAAGGCCGAAGGAGCCGTGTTCAGAATACAAATACAAAGAGCTTAGGCCTGGTGTAAAAAACTGGTAGGCTACACTCATTTTGAAACGCTCTAACCCGTGCCCCTGGAATGTCCAAAGGCCCCGAAAGCGGCCCAGTAATAGGGGTGCCTCCATGCGGGTGAAGAGCCAACTTCGCGGGCCGCAAGATGCAGCGCGCTATCAACGGTATGACCCGAGAGCAATGAGTCGTAAAACGACACCATGAAGGTGGCCGTGGCGACGGAATCCACATTCCAACGGCTGGCGGTCACCCAGGGGACACCGGCCTGTAGAAATTCGGTGGCCAGGCTTTCCGCCTGTAACGCTTCGCTCGGTTTCGCTGTTGCGCACGCGGAAAATACCGCGAGCTTGATGTTTCGCAGCAGGGTCCTCTCTGACTGCGGATCAAGACCATGGCGTCCGCGAAGCCGGGTTCCGGCGATTCCGAAGATACCATCGGCCATGACAATGGCCGCTCCATCCCGGCCCACAGTGGCGTGTCCGGCAAAATGAAAAACCCGAGCGGCGCTGAGCTCTTTCTTGACCGCCGCGAAAGTGGCTTCACTGCCTGAGAGGACTTCCGGATTCAAGAACTTTCCAGCAATACGCTCGGCTTCGCGCAAGGCGAGAGCCGGAGGTTCGAGATTCGCGCCAGAGGCGATGGGAGCGGCGACGAAAAGCGCTCGATCGGAGGACCGCACCAGCGGCGAGGAGTGTTGCATTTTTTGGCGCAACTCGCGAGCTAAAGCCATGGTGACGGAATAGCGTGTTCCCAGATAGGCCCCGTGCTCATCGACCAAGGCTTCCACCGGCAGCATGTTAAGGATCCCATCTGGCTCAAGAATGATGGAGCCTGTTGCGGGCAGCCATCGGCTCGCGGGCGCGATGAGCCATGTATAAAGAGACTGTGCGTCGGTATGGAGCATCGCTAAGTTGGAATCCGGCCGGGAGCACTCTTCCAGAAAATTTTCTGCAACCCGCGCCAGATCAGCGGCACGCACCGGCACATAGACGGAATGAAAACCATGCTGCTCACGCACCCAGAGGAGAACGCCGTCGGCTGTGAAAGCATAGGTCAGAATGGCGGATTGCTCAGTATTGAGGGGCTGGCCGGAGGTCAAAGCAGGCCGCCGAAATGAAACGGGAGTGTCCAGTTCATCAGGCGTGTTCTGCCCTTCGGATGGGCGAGCCGCCGCTGACCGAAAGCGCTGCCAAATTTCCAGCGCCGCCTGCTGCCGCCCGGAACGAAACATCAGCTCCGTCAGCAGAAGATACGGACTGCGATGCTGACTCATCCAGGTCAGCCGTTCCGGCCAGGTGGTCAGTGATCGCAAACCGCTTTCCGCCAGATCAATCGCCTTGCGCAGGGACTGTTCCGCGGCCTCCCGGTCTCCTGCCTTCCATTGGATCTCCGCCAGGGTGTTGTAGTAATTGAAGTCGAGGACGCGGTTAGACAAGCGCTTCACCTCAGGAGAGAACCCCTGGAGCACAGCCAAAGAATCACCGTTGTAACCGCGCTGAACCGATTGGGCCTTGGCCCGCCAGATTTCGGCCTCAATCATTCGCCAGCGCACAGAGTCAGTCTGCGGCAGGGAAGAGAATAGCTGGACTGCGCGCGCAAACTGTTCCTCCGCTATTTTGGTCTCACCCAGGCGCAAGGCCACGGCGGCCAGCCGGGAGCGAGTCGAGGCCTCAAGCGTGCGGTCGGAGCCGCCGGAGATGAGACTCAGGGCTTGAGAGGCTGCGGCAAACTGCACATTGTCATGCCCCGAATGCTCGGCCATGGTTTCGAGAGCGGTGTAAAGGGAGTAGCCGCGCATCGCCGGCAATCGTGCGGACCAAAACATTTGCAGACCTTCGCGAATCGCCGACCAGGCGCTGGCTTCGTCTCCGGCGCCAGCCTCCAGATAACTCAACATCAGCAGGCCGCGCAGATAAAAACTCTGATAGTTGTGCGCTCGCGCAATCTGGAGGGCGCTGTTAACCAGGACTTTGGCGGCGCCTGAATCATTCTTCATCAATGTACAAATAGCGTTTTCGAGAAGTGATTGCGTTTCCAGCCAGGGATAATTGTGCTGATGGGCGCCTGATGTCACCTTGGCTGCCAGAGTGGCGCACGCCCCGGCCTGCGTCTGGAAGTGCAGTGCGTAGGCCTCCTCGAATTCGGCAGCCATCCTTCCGGACGGGCTGCCAAGCTCCTGAAACAGGCGTGCTGACTTTCTGGCGCTCAGGTAGGCCTGCTCGGCCTGGCCTCGGTCGTTCTGCGTGGAAGCCTCTGCCAGAAGCTGCGCGGCCTCGCGAAAGCCACGGGCATCCACAGATCGCAGAAGCTCGCTGAGAAAAATGTCATTGTGGGTGCGTTGCAGATAGCGGGCCGCAAGCATCGCGGCCCGATAGTGGATATCTTCCCGGTCATATCCGGGTATTCTTGGTAGGAGCTCGCGTTCTGCGGTTTTGAGATACTCCTCCGCATCGGCTTCCTCATTGTGCTGCAGCGCCTGCTGCATCTCCGGAGCGCTAAAGAGTTGGTGAAGTCCTCCAGTGGGATTGTGGCGCTGATATTTCAGACGAAGATCGCTCAGGCGCGATTCTTCCTCATTTCTCCACTTTGGGTCCTCCTCCATGGCAAGCAGGCTTTCCCAGTCTGCGATGGCCGGGCCATAGAGGAACAGCCGCTCGTAAACAATGGCCCGATTGAAGAGTGCAGACCGGTCCTTGGGGGACTGTCGTATCGCCTCTCCCAGGTAGTGCAACGCCATTTCATAATCCGCGGGGCTGTCAGTGGACTCGGCGCGTTCAAAATGGGCGCTGGCAAGATCCACAAGCGTGAAAGCCGAGGGATGCGGTGCGCGCAATGCGTGTCCCAGGGTCTCAATGGCAAGCTGAAAATCCCAGTTGAGTAAATCCGCTTCGGCCTGCTGCCGCAGCAAATCCGGGTCTTGCGGCTGTTTCTCAAGTTTGCGCTTGATGATAAATTCGGCTTCCAGCAGGGCGCTGGAGCTGTTGTGCTGGGAATGCGCCGGGCCTCTTTGGACTTGGAGCGCGCCGTAATGCGCTCCGGGAATGCGCAATTCCAGCGTCCGCTGGTTCGCGTATGCCTGGGCAAGAAGTTTTTCAACGGAGTTGGGGCGCAGCCAGAAAAAACCGGTTCCGGCCGCGACGACTAATAGCGCAACCGCCGCCCACCATACCCACTGCAAGCGAAACATTTGCGGAAAGGTCCTGGTCAGAGCCCCTTCCAATTGGTTGGCGCCTTCCCGAAACCTCCGGGAGATAATCTTGCGTGCTATCTGCTCTTGCCGCTTTGGCTGGCTGGTTTTGAGTTGGTTTTGAATCTCGGGTTCGAGTGGAACATCGCTTTTCAAGTCTTCCAGAGCTTCGTTCAGCAATACACTGCAGTTCCGGCAGACGGAAAGATGCTCGAGCAAATTTCCGGTTACATCGCCCGAAAGCAGCCCTGCCGCCAGATAGTTCCAGACCTCGGGTTCAGGACACTCTCCCCTGGCTACCGGTTCTCTGCCGCCGTTTGATGAGTCAAGCATGGACATAATTGCTCTCAGTTGTTCCTTCACGTCGTTGCATGTGGGGCAACTGCTGAGATGCTCTCCGAGATTTTTTGGGAAGACATCCGGCCTGCTGTCTCAACGGAACACCAGTACGATCTCTTCGAACGCAAGGTGCATGCCTTCCTGATCCACCACGTTCCCCTAAGGAACGAGAATTCCTGTTGTTTTCCCTCATGCGACACCTTGATTCGGATCTGAATCATGCGGATCCCGCCGGGCAGGGACCGCCAGCTCCCGTTGCAGCTGCCGCGTAAGTCTCTGTAAACAGCTTTCAACGCCTTTTTGCGAAAGTTCTATTCCGGGAATTTCGGCAATGGCCTTGGTGGTAAAACCCTGGCGGTAATAGAGAAGGAAGATCTGCCGGTCCCTGGCAGTGTCCGCAATCTGGGCAAGCCGCTCATCTATTTCGCGGGCCAGGATTTGGCTTTCCACACTGCGACGTTGTCCTGTCATTTTCAGGATAAGATCAAAGTCGGATCCGCTCCGCATACCGGCGCCCCTCTTGCCCGTGTATTGGGCCTTGAAGTAGTCAAGGGTCACGGTACGGGCAACCGCCTTCATGAATCCGTAGACTGCCTCTTCGCGGTGGTGCTGGAACTCGCGCAATCGTTTCCATTCCTCTGTGCACAGCCTCAAATATGTTTCTTGCACGAGATCGTCAACCAGGGCCATGTCAAGTTCGCCATATCGCCGGGCCGCGCGTACCACAACGCCCGCGATGAGTGGCTGAAAACGGCGGACAAATTCTTTCCATGCTTCTGGACTTCCCCCATTCGTGCATTCTCGTACTAATTCTTCAGCCGTCAAACTTGGGTAATCCATAGCTCTCCACTTACGGGTACGGTCCCATTTACGCTGCCGCAACGGTGTCATTCTCCGTTCACTGCATAGGACGCTTTGCTTGAAGGACGGAAAACGACAGCCAGTTCCTTTTCACGGCGGACTATTCTGAATGTTTTTTGGGAAATTTGCGAAGGAAAAATGTTCTGGTTGTCGTTCTTTCTCTGATTTTTAAGCTGGCGGGACGTAACTGCTTGCGTGGCAACGGCAACCTATCCACTTGCTATCTGGTGGTTGCTGCCCTTTCGTAATACGCGGAGGCGAGCGGACGAAACTAATTAGAGACGGATGTCGAAACTAAACGGTTGTGCGTAGTTGTGCATCCGGCTTGGCCTTTCCGCTACTTTTTTCGGATGTTGTTTCGCTGTTGAACGAAACCACAACCGGGCTTTTCTACAAGAAGTTCAACCAAAAGACAGTAAAGATGAAAGAGGAGAATTCCATGTCGTTCTATCAAACGCTGAATCCTTACCGCAAGACGCTTTTATCTCTTGCGGTCACTGCGGTCCTGTTGTTGTCTGGGGGGACACTTCAGGCCCAAGTCGATCCCGGGCCGCGCCCGGCCGGAAATACGCCTCGCACATTCGGCGGGACTCTCGGCCGGCTCAGGGGGCCAGCCATCGGTCCCGCGCCCGGCACGCCTTTTCTGGCCAATGCGATCGTCGATATATTTGAGCCACCAGACAATCTGGGCAATGAGGGCGCCGGCGGTGTCCTGGCTGGCTCAGCGGAAAACATTCAGTTCTGGTGGTCCGGACTTGCATTTTTCGGCATGGAAGTTACACCCGACGGCGCCGATGACGTTGCGGGCAACCATACGATTTTAGGCCTTGGCCCCACGTTTAACGGAAATAGTTGCTTTGTGTGCCACTCCTTTCCCAGTATTGGTGGGACCGCCCCGGCCAAGAACCCGCAGCTTGCCTTCAATCATGAGAAAGATCCTGATCCGGTTGGCTGTGCCGCCAATCCGGGAACCTGCGCCACCAATCCCAAAGCCTATTCGTTCCTGTCCGCGACTGGACCGATCAGGGAAGCGCGTGTCATCACTGGCGCCAACGGCCTGCCGGATGGAGGTGTGCATGATCTCTTCACCATCACCGGGAGAACCGATACGAAAGGCTGCACCGTTACCCAGGAGGACCTTGACGCTCAGTTCCTGAAAGGCAATCTGTCTTTCCGCATTCCCACTCCTACGTTTGGCCTGGGCCTGGTTGAGGCATTGGCCGACGAGAATCTGATCGCCAGTTTTGATGGCAGCGCCGGAACAAGGGCGCTCTATGGAATTAGCGGTTCATTCAACCGCAACGGCAACGATGGCACCATTACGCGCTTTGGCTGGAAGGCGCAGAATAAGTCACTGTTGCTTTTTGCGGGTGAGGCTTCCAATGTGGAATTGGGCCTGAGCAATGAGATCTTCCCCAATGAGAGGGTGCATGACAACTGTATCCCGAACGGCCTCATGGAAGATACCACGCACGCTAAAAATACGCTGTTCCCGGGCCATGGGCTAAGTGAAGGCACAACTGATCAGGACATTGCCGGCCTGGTTTCGTCTGACATTGAGAACTTCGCCATCTTCATGCGTTTTAACGGCGCGCCCAGCGAATGCCGTTTCGATAGCGGTGTGATTACCGATCCTGTCACCGGACTTCAAAAAGCTGATTGCAAGTTTATCAACGATGGCAGCCCGTCGGCGCTCAGCGTAGGGCGGGGTGAGATCAAGTTTGAGCAGATTGGTTGCACTCTCTGTCACACTGAGCAATTCACAACCAATAGCACCACCGTTCCGGGTCTTTCGGGGAGAACGTTCCGCCCCTTCTCGGACTTCGCTCTGCACAACATGGGTTCCGGCTTGGCTGACGGCGTTACCCAGGGATTAGCTGATGGAAATAATTTCCGTACAGCGCCTCTCTGGGGCGTCGGCCAGCGGATCTTCCTGTTGCATGACGGGCGGACGACCGACATGCAACAGGCCATCCTGGCGCATCAAAGCCCCGGCTCTGAGGCCAACACGGTCATCGGCCTTTTCACCGGCAGCACGGCAAGCGACCAACAGGACATCCTTAACTTCCTGCGGTCACTGTAAGCCGGGCTCTCACTGAAGACTAAAGACGGCGAGAACCCCACGGCGGGCCTTCCTTTCGGGAGGCCCGCTGTGGGCTTATAGATTTGTCTAACCAGCATAACGGGCCTAAGTTGCACCAAAAAAAGAAGTGCAGGGCCTGGCCCTGCACTTCTTGTACCCAAGCGGTCTTATTTTCCCACTACAAATAGATGACCGTCATTTTGTGAGTAGATCCTTCCTTTGGCATCCATCGAGGCTGGGGTGTAAGCAGCTCCGATCGCCAGTTGCTGGAAGATCCTTTGCAAAAGAATGCCGCCCTGCCCAATCGCATACAAGTTGCCGTCTTCGCTGTTGGCGTACACTGTGCCGTTGGCATCTACAACGGCCGCATTCACGCACCACTCAAAACCGTCGGGGTGGTCGGTAACGCACGTAAGCGAGCCATCCGCATTACGGGTGCAGCTCTGGGTGTTGGTGTTTTTGAAGTTCCACTCGATATTCAGGTTAGGATCAAACTGGGTCACAAAGAACTGCTGCGGGCCCAGCGTCTGGGAAGCGCTGCGTTGCGGGCACCAGTTCGTGTCATCGCAATAGCTTCCGAACCCGGGTCCGCCGTAGTGATTGTTTTTGAAAATCACGGAGTAGGTCCCGTTGTGGGGGAAGATGGCCGGCGTGTTGTCCCAGCCGAAGTTGAAGGAGTTGAGGAAATCTCCGTTGGCGCTGAAATGCAGCATATGTCCCTGCGCAAAGTTGTAGCGAGTGTAAGCGCCAAAGAAGATACTGCCGTCGGGCGCCACGGTGGGTGTAGCGGAAGAATCGTCAATTACGCGTGCCGGAGGAGGTTCGTTGGTGGCGGGGTCTACGCCCAGGGTAGCTCCCGCACGGCATCCGCCGTTGGCGTTTGCGCCACCGGGGTTTCCAATGGGAAAACTCACGCCGCAGCCATCGTTCAGGCGTCCGCGCATGGAAGCCGCCCATTTGCCGGTGAGATTGGAGTTGACGGCAATCAGGTAGTTGTAGCGGGACACAAAATGTGCCTTGCTGACCGTGTAGATGGTTCCATCGGATGCAATGGCGGGGGCCACGTTCAACGCCGCGCGCTGTGTGCCGCACGGTGTGGTCTGCGGGTTGGCGTTCGGCTGTGGGGGCCAGGGCAACTCACTTGGAGTGAATGACACGTTGCACCGGCTATTCCCTGCGGGAACTGCGTCGCCCTTGATGGTCGCCTGCGAGAGCAGCGTGGTGTAACTGACCTTGGTAACGGAATCGTCCGGCCCGACTTTGACGAGCCAGGAATTCACCACGTCGCTGGCAAAGAAGCTCACGGTTGGCGCGGTCGAAATCTGGACTACATTGTAAAAAATATTTCCGTGGCCATCTGTGCTGAGCGGCGATGCCGTATACGTGTTGGGATCGATGGTAGTTCCAAAGGGATTGATGCGTTTGACCACCGAGCCGTCTGTCTTATTGATCTTGAAGATGGTCCCGCCTTTGCCCGGATCGTAGAGAAATCCGTTGGCCAGGACCGCGTGATACACCGGCTCCCAGAAGTCGTTCGAAGAACCGGGAGCATACCAGTCGGTATCGAAGGTCCAAACCTTCGTGAAATTGCTGCCAACCCACGTGTATTTGTTCTGATGCCACTTCTGCGTGCTGTAAGTGTTGTTGCTGTACGTGCCATCCTTGGATTCGATAAACGTGTCGTTGCCATCGATCAACGGGACCTGGTAGTGGACGAGAAGCGTGCCCGCGGCATTGGGGTCAGCTTGCTCCGCCTTAATATTTTGGTCGTAAATCAGATTTACCAGGTTCTGGTTTAGGGGCTGACCTGTGGTGTTACTCAGGAATTCCGTGTGTTGAGGGTTTAGCGCCCACTGCGGCCAATCCTGGGCGCTGGCAGTGAGTGAAAGAAAAACAACTAGCGCCATAACAGCCAAAAACCTACAGCCGTTTTGGTTATGCCTAAAGAACTGCATTTT
>DATMMY010000049.1:0-2507 GCA_035569515.1 Candidatus Solibacter sp.
GTCTCCGCACCCGGACACCGTATCGGCTTTCTCTGGGCCATGGCTGCGCATCGCGAAGTGGAAGACCGGCAGTTTGGCGTGGTGAACATTCAACCGGAATTCGGCAGTTCAGGATCAGGCCTTGAGGCCAGCCGGAAATAGTGGCCCTGAACCCTTTCAATCTTTCGGGCAAGACCGCGCTGGTCACCGGATCATCCGCCGGTATCGGAGCGGCCATTGCCATGGCGATTGCGG
Organism: Candidatus Solibacter sp.; assembly: GCA_035569515.1. GTDB lineage: Bacteria > Acidobacteriota > Terriglobia > Terriglobales > Acidobacteriaceae > Angelobacter. The sequence goes on from DATMMY010000049.1 coordinate 235, forward strand.
AGGTGGGCGCGGACGTAATTTGTCATGGCAACTCGCGCCCGGCGGAGGAGACATGCAGAAAGATCGAGGGTCTGGGCCGCCGTGCAATGGCAGTGCAGGCCGATCTTTCACAGCCCGAGGGCGCGCAAGAGCTTTTTCAAAAGACCAGGTCGTTTGCAGCCATCGATATCCTGGTAAATAACGCCGGTATCATCAGGCGAGCACCGGCGCACCAATTCGCTCTGGAAGACTGGGACGTGGTGTTACAGGTGAATTTGAGGAGCGTCTTTCAATTGAGTCAACTGGCGGGCCGCGAATGGATCGAAAAGCAGAAGCCGGGCAAGATCCTGAACATCGCCTCTTTGCTGGCATTTCAAGGAGGCATTACGGTCCCGGCGTATGCCGCCTCCAAGGGCGCAGTGGCGCAGCTTACCAAGGCGCTCGCCAATGAATGGGCCCCTCGTGGAATTAACGTCAATGCCATTGCACCCGGCTACATACGCACCACAAACACAGCGGCCCTGCAGAGCGATGAAACGCGCAATCGGCAGATTCTGGAACGAATTCCCGCCGGCAGGTGGGGAGAAGTGGAAGACATAAGCGGCGCCGCCATATTTCTCTGCTCAGCCGCCAGCGATTATGTCCACGGCCATGTCCTGGTCGTGGATGGCGGATGGATGGGACGCTAGAGGCATTTGTTTTAGTAAAGTTAGGATGAATCTTGTGGTGAAAATGACTGGTCGCAGAAAGAAAATCAGTGTCATCCTGAGCGGCAGCGAAGGAACTGCTCCGCTGCACTAAAGGGTACACGATAAACGATTTTTATTGCTGCCTCGACGTTCTAAATGCGAAAAGCAGCTAACTGTTTGCAGCAAGCTAACCAATGGAGGCGCAATCCGTGAGAGAAGCGGTGCAAGAAAAACCAGCCCCGGCTACAGAGGGCTCCCCGTCTTCCTGGCTGGCAGGGAACTACCGCTGGATCATCTGCGCCCTGCTGTTTTTTGCTGCCACCATTAACTATGTTGACCGCCAGATCATCGGCCTTCTCAAGCAAACTCTGCAAACCGAAATCGGGGGAAAGACTTGGGAGGTCGATTACGGCCACATCGTCTTTGCCTTTCAGCTTGCTTATGCCTTCGGCCTGATCTTTGCCGGCCGCGTCATGGACCGACTGGGGACGCGCAAAGGCTTCTCGCTGTCCGTGGTGGTCTGGAGCCTGGCTGCCATGGCCCATGCGCTCGCCCATTCCGTCATGGGCTTCGGCGCAGCGCGCCTAGCCCTTGGCGTCGGCGAGGCCGGCAATTTTCCCGCGTCCATCAAGGCCGTTGCCGAATGGTTCCCCAAAAAAGAGCGTGCTCTGGCTACGGGTATCTTCAACTCCGGTACAAATGTTGGCGCAATGTTGACGCCCTTCATGGTGTCCTGGATCACACGCCATTACGGATGGCGCATGGCGTTTGTTGTGACCGGCGCTCTGGGTTTTCTGTGGCTGATTGCGTGGTGGGTAATGTATCGAGCCCCGGAAACCCATCCCCGGGTAACCACCTCGGAGATGGCACACATTCGCAGCGATCCGCCCGAGCCAACCGCCAAAATTCCGTGGATTCAATTGCTGCCTCATCGCCAGACCTGGGCCTTTGCCATCGGTAAGTTCTTGACCGATCCAATCTGGTGGTTCTATCTGTTTTGGGTCCCGGATTTTCTCTACAAGACGCATGGCATCACGCTCTCGGGTGTAATGCTTCCTCTGTTTGTTATTTATCAGATGGCTACCATTGGCAGCATTGGCGGCGGCTGGCTGTCATCATCGCTCATCAAGCGCGGCTGGTCGATCAATGCCAGCCGCAAGACAGCTATGCTGATCTGCGCGCTGGCCGTTACGCCCATTGTGTTCGCCTCCAAGGTGTCCAGTTTGTGGACAGCGGTCGCCCTGATCGGCCTGGCCGCAGCCGCGCACCAAGGATGGTCAGCGAACATATTTACGCTGGCCTCAGACACCTTTCCCCGGCGCGCTGTCGGTTCAGTGGTCGGTCTGGGTGGCATGTTTGGGTCGATAGGTGCTTTGATCATCGCCGAAGTTACCGGACGCGTCCTGCAGTGGACAGGGTCCTATCTGCCTCTCTTCATCATTGCAGGCTCCGCTTACCTCACGGCACTGTTGATCATTCATCTCCTGAATCCGCGTTTGCAACCAGCCCAGTTAGAAAGTGAAGCGGAGCTAAGAGCATGACCAAATCCGAAGCACTCGTGCGTATTGTTTCCACCGGGATTGTGCCCGTGATACGGGCCTCCTC
>DATMMY010000050.1:0-3418 GCA_035569515.1 Candidatus Solibacter sp.
ATCGAAGTGATGCGGGGGCACGCATGGAAAGCATTCCCCGAATGGCTGGAAACTCACCCAGGCGTTGTCGGCCAGTTTTCGTGTAAGGAAATCGTTGCTGACCTTGGCGGCGCGGAGCCATGCCGCGGTGTCGTCATTCCCGTTGGCCTCAATGCCGAGGCAGGCCTGGTCGCTGCGGCGTCCACTCGCGCCGGCTTTCCCAGCGAGATTGACCAGTTGCTCCTTTCCGTGGCTGCCAATCACGCCGCCGCGGCGTTTCAGAACGCGCGCCTGCGCCACGAACTCGGCGCCAAGGTGGAGGAACTCCGTCAAGCCCGCAACGAACTCGAGATGAAGGTGGCGGAACGGACTGCCGATTTGCAGCGGAGCGAGGCCAATCTAGCTGAAGCGCAGAGGCTGAGCCACTGCGGCAGTTTCGCCGTGAATGTCTTCAGAGAGGGAATCTACTGGTCCGAGGAAACCTATCGGATCTTTGAGTGCGATCCGGCGAACGAACCCACATTGGAGTTCATACTGGAACGAACGCATCCCGAAGACAGAGCCCTCGTCCAGCAAGTCATCAATCAGGCGCAACAGGAGAGAAGGCATTTTCATTTAGAACATCGACTGTTGATGCCCAACGGCTCAGTCAAACATATCGAGGTTGTGGCTCATGCGGTAGAAAGACACGAATCGGGCAATGTTGGATTTGTTGGCGCGGTGCTGGACGTTACCGAGCGGAAGCAAGCCGAGCAGAAATTCCGTGGGCTTCTGGAATCCGCTCCGGATGCCATGATCGTGATGAGTCGGCAGGGCAAGATCGTGTTGGTCAATGCACAGGTGGAGAAGCTGTTTGGGTATCAGCGGGAAGAACTCTTGGGACAAGAGATTGAGATTTTGGTGCCAGAACGGTTTAGGGGCAGACACCCCGAACACCGCACGGGGTTCTTCGCCCAGCCTCGGGTGCGGCCGATGGGTGCGGGTCTGGAGCTGTACGGACGGCGGAAAGACGGTACGGAGTTTCCCGTGGAGATCAGCCTCAGTCCGCTGGAGACGGAGGAGGGCACGCTTGTCTCCGGTGCCGTGCGCGACATCACCGAGCGCAAGCGCGCAGAGGAGGCGCTGCGCAGGAGCGAGGCCTATTTAGCGGAAGGGCAGAGGCTAACCCATACAGGTAGTTGGGCATGCAGTATGGTTACCCGAGAGATCCTTCACTCCTCCGAGGAACACTCCCGCTTGTATGGCTTCGATCCGGAGAGAGGGATAACTTCATTCCAAGAAATGGTACAGCGTATTCATCCAGAAGATCGAGACCGCCTCGTTGAAATCGTCGAGAGAGCAAATTGCGCGGGAAAGGATTTCGAGGCGCATTTCCGAGCCGTTCTTCCAGACGGTACGACGAAATACGTGCATTGTGTGGGCCATCCTGTTTTCAACGCGTCCGGCGGCGTCGTCGAATACGTGGGTATCCTGATGGACGTGACCGAACGCAAGCGGGCGGATGAAGAGCGCGAGAGATTGCGCCAGGTACAGGCTGATCTTGCGCACTTGAGCCGGGTGACGACGATGGGCGAGCTGACTGCTTCGCTGGCGCACGAGATCAGGCAGCCGATTTCCGCAGCAGTAATGAACGCTAAAACCTGTTTGCGATGGCTTGGTCGCGATGACCCCAATTTGCCAGAGGCGCGCGAATCCGCATCAAGACTCGTTAAAGACGTAACGCGCGCAGCTGACATCATTAGCAGAATCAGCTTGCTGTTCAAGAAGGGCGCTCTGCAGCGGGAGTTGGTTGATGTAAATGAACTCATTCAAGAAATGATTGTCCTGCTGCGCAGCGAGGCGAACCGCTACTCGATCTCCATCCGAACCGAGCTTGCTGAGGATCTTCCCAAGGTCATGGCAGACCGTGTGCAACTCCAGCAGGTTTTCATGAACCTCATGCTCAATGGCATCGATGCCATGAAGGAAACGACTGGCGGAGGTGAGCTTACCATCAAGTCTGAAGCCGGCGATGGTCAACTGCTGATCTCGGTCAGCGATACCGGCGTGGGGCTTCCCCCGCAGCAGGCCGACCAGATCTTCAAGGCATTCTTTTCGACCAAGGATAACGGGACTGGCATGGGGCTCCCCATCAGCCGGTCGATCATTGAGTCGCATGGCGGCCGCTTGTGGGCCACCGGTGCCTCCGGGCGGGGTGCCACTTTTCAGTTCACCCTGCCCGCCACGGCTGCGGCGCATGCATAACCTCCTGACACAGTATTGAATGGGGAAAATCGCCGCCGGTTGCTAGGCTGGATCCTGTCGAACCCCTACGGTACGAAAATCCGGCGGCGAACGCTTTCCCCCCACGCGCCGCTCCATCCGAGGGCCCAGTATTCAAGGATTCCTAGGACTGAGCAACCTTCAAATTTCTTGAATAAATATGAAAAATCATAGAGATGCAGACTTTAAGAAAGTTTCATCTCATATTAAAGCCAGATAAATCAACACTAAACAAGTTCTGAATTTTTGGCAATTATCTTGCTCCCTCCTTCGTCGATTGAATTGTATTCGCGAAGTGTAACGTTGAAGAAAGCCTTGGGGCAGGTTTCTTCCAGAGTGGTCCTAGAAGTCAGAGTGGTCTTCACAAAGCAGCACAGCAGTCATTCATAGGCGGAGAGCTGCCAGAGCCAGGTCCGTTTTTCGGCAGCCATGGCGGAGCTGCGGCCGAGGTTCGGCTGCATTACCTGTGGGGCGTTTTGTGGGGGGCCTCGGAGTGAGATTGATTAACGGTAGGTATCCATTCGAAATGAGAGAGGAATCCATGAAATTGGTTTTCGGAATCGAAAAAAGGCACATCGCTGCTTTCGCGCTTCTGCTGCTTTGTCTGTCGAACCTTACTCTTGGCCAGACCACCGTCACCGGAGGCATAAGTGGCACCGTCACTGACCCTTCCGGAGCAATGGTGGGCGGGGCTAAACTTACATTGAAGAGCGTCGCAACTGGAGAAACCACCACTACCACTAGTTCGGCCACCGGAGATTTTCAGCTCCCGCTGCTCAAGCCTGGCGACTACACCCTGATCGTCAGCCAGGACAACTTCAAATCACTCACCCGCACCGTTACGGTTCTCCTCGGCCAGAATTCCACCCTCAACCTCGCGCTTGAGCTCGGCACCGGCACCACCGTCATCGAAGTCACTTCCGGCCCAGCGTTGCTGCAAACCGAGGACGCCAACATCACCACCACTTTCGATACCCACATTGTCCAGAACATTCCCAATCCCGGCAACGACATTACTTACGTTGCGCAAACCGCTCCGGGCGTTTCCATGAACACTTCCAGCGGCAACGGCTATGGCAATTTCAGTGCCTTCGGCCTGCCCGGCACCGCCAACCTTTTCACCATCAACGGCAATGACTACAACGATCCCTTTCTCAACCTCAATAATTCTGGCGCC
>DATMMY010000051.1:0-2834 GCA_035569515.1 Candidatus Solibacter sp.
CCGTGAGGGTTGATCTGAGGGAGAAAGTAACGGACTTCAGGTTCCCGCAATTCGGGCATTGAGTCACAGAACAGAACATCAATGGTTCCGGTGACCTTCAGCTTGAGGCTGGGTTCGCAACGGTAATCCACCCATTTTTGCAGCGCGGCGCCGTCAATTTTCTCTTTCGCTTTGGCAAAAACAGCCGGATCAGGTTCGCAGGTAACGATCTTGCCAAAGCCATTCTGCTTGATTCCTTCGGCCATGTAGACAGTACTGACGCCCATAAAAGTTCCGGTCTCAACCACAACGTTGGGCTTCACCGTGGTCATGAGGCACTTCAAAAATTCCAGGACTTCTATCTCCGCAGTCATGGTGTCAAACATTCTCCAGCGCTCGGGGTAAGGACACTCCAGGGTGGCACGATGGTATTCCGGTTTGGGATCGTTTCCATGCTGGCTCACGTGGTCGAAGACGCGCTTGACCGGATCTTTGCGGCGAAATCGACGCCTCGCAAAAATCAGCAGAAGAATCCCCGCAACCACCGACAGCAGGGCTGTGAGTTGAGCATTGCTCATCCCCAGGAAGACCCTGGGATTAATACGAATAAACTCCACCAGAAAACGCGCAATGCCGCTGAGAATCAGAAATTCGCCGGTGATAACTCCTTCGGCCAACGGATGGCTTATCGCCCGTCCTCCGCGTCTCCACAGATACCAAAAGATCAGCACCCCGGCTATGAACTCGTAAATTGGCGTGGGGTGAACTCGTTGCGTGGTGGGTACCAATCCATTGGGAAAAGCCATGCCCCAGGGCAAACTTGTGGGGATCCCGTAGTCGCCGTCACCGGAAATCAGGCAGCCGATCCTGCCCACCGCATAGCCAATGGCCGTTGCCGGACTGCAAATATCCAGCATGTTCAACATGCCGATGCGATACTTGCGGCCCAGATATAGCAGAGCCGCTATACCGGCAATAAAGCCACCAAACCAGGCAAATCCGCTCTGAAACCACGGTAGAACAGCACGGCTGAATAGTACATCCAGGGTTGGCCGGTCACTCGGGGTGTCCACAATGTGCCAGAGTTTAGCTCCCAGGATACCGGCTATGACCATCCAGACGATGATTGTCGCGGGATCAATTGCCAGCTTGCGCCGCTGTATCTCAGCCCGCAACGCGAAATATGCCGTCACGAAGGCCAGCCACATCAACAGGCCGAACGTAGGTATCGTCAGCGGTCCAAGATGGATGTAGGGAAGCAGCCTTGTTTCCTCAATCAGTGCGTAATTTTTTAGTATACAAAAACACGCGGGTTGCCGCTGATTGCGGTGAAAAACGCAGATAAACACTCTGCCGACGAACTACTGGGCCGGTGCTGGTGGGGGCGCCGATTCGGCCAGTTCCACGGTTGCGCGGATGGCGAAACGAGCGGGCAGAATCAAGAGCCGGGGCAGGCTTCCATCTTTGTGGCGATAGCGCCTCATGTCCGCCAAAGTGCGGACACCAAATTCGTCCGCCAGGACATTGCGTGCCGGGACGTCCTCCAGATCAAACAGGTCCGCCGGCCTGAAGGACTGCTGGGCGGCGGCGATCAAATCCTTTTCATTGTGAAAGTCTTCGCGGAGTTTCGGATCGAGCGCCAGGCACCAGAAGATGTCCCATTCTCTGGGGTTCTCGTGGGTCAAGGCATTCACAATCAAGGTGTGATCGTATTCAGGTGAAACGGGAGAGCGGTATTGCTTGCCGGGAATCACTACGTAAAGGTTGAAACGCTTGTCCAGAGGTTTGCCTTCCTGCAGGCGCGGTCCGAATACCCACGGCCCCAGTGAGGCGAGCTGACGGTTGCTGCCCTCCACTGCCAGCAGTACGGCTGTACCCTCGTAATAGGCAACTAGAGGCTTGCTTAGATTCTGGACAGGCACGGCAAAACCAAGCGTAGCCGCCAGAATTCCCATCTTCGATAATCTGTGGAAACTCGAAGTGAGCACTCAGGTTATTATCCCATTAAATTTTGCCGGTCAGGAATGCTAAAGTGATTAGACGTGCGTAACATCCTCCAACATCGCGGACTGCGGCTCATCTTTGCCGCCAATGTTATCTCCATGATCGGCAGCGGAATGAACTCCGCGGCAGTGACCTGGTATGTGCTGCAAAAGACCCATTCAGAAACGTCACTGGGAATGCTGCTCATGCTCCAGACCATCCCTGCGCTCCTCATGCTGCCTTTTACCGGAGTGTTCATTGACCGCGAAGACAGAAGAAGGCTGCTCATGGCGCTCGATGCCATCCGTGCCGTCATCATCCTGGTAGTAGCGGTGCTTGCCTACCGGGGCGTGGCGCAGTTATGGCAGGTGTACCTGATGAGCATCATGGTCGCCGCCGGATTCTGGATGTTCTGGCCGACCATCACTGCCTTGATCCAGGAACTTTCACCTGAGTCGAAGTTCACGCAAGCCAACAGCTTTCTGATCGCGGGCGTGCAAGGCGGGTGGCTGATCGCCGGCTCCATGGTGGGATTTGTCTATAACTCAATTGGGCTTGGCGGCGTGCTGTTCATCGACTTTGCCAGCTACGTGCTTTCCTTCACATGCTATCTGTTTGTCCGGAAGGGCCACCACACGGTCATTAGCACAACCGTTGAAGATGGGGATGAAGGAACCATGGGCCGCTTTTTCCATGAGTTGAAAGAAGGCATCTCCTTCATTCGCGTTCGGCCGCAACTCTTGCTGGTGGGGACCTGCTGGGCGCTGTTCATTGGGGCCATGCTCACCCAGGGAGTCATCACCGCGCCCTATAGCGACCGTATGCTGAAGGCGGGCGCAGTGGGCTATGGCTGGCTGAATGGGGGATGGGCC
>DATMMY010000052.1:0-8679 GCA_035569515.1 Candidatus Solibacter sp.
AGCTTCATCTGACCGTGATGGTAGCCCTCGTGCCAGACCATGTGCTGAAGCAGGAGGACCGGGTGGTCGTAGTGAAGGTTCATGTCCAGTCTTGCCTCGACCCTGCTCTTTACGGCGTCGCGCACAGCTTTGGCGCTTTCGTTCAGCATCTGCGCGATGTGACCACGGTCACGCTCGACCACCCACTCTTCCTCGGGCAGGTTTCTGGCGAACTCCGGGGCGTCCTCGAAGATGAACACAAGTCGTACAAAGTGGATGTGTGTGAACAGCTGCGCGATGGATGGGCTGCCCTCCATCGCCCTGGCCTCCAGCCCGCCCTCCGGGAGGGCGCGGAGCAGGTTGAGCAGGATGGTGTTGTTCCGGTCCCAAGAGTCCAGCAGAGCCTCAAGCAGGTTTGGCGCGTCCGACATATCCACACCCCGTGTGTTGATGCGAAAATTGCGACGAATTTTTATGCTAACACCGTGGCTGTTCCACGAGTTTTGCGCATTGAATCACCGCGCATCTCCAACTGCGCTGCGCTTTTGGGGTGATCGGCAGCTCTTCTCTGTGTGGGATGGTTCGCCTCAAACCGCTCATTGGCGAACTGCTTGGGCAAATACAAGATTCCCGAATGTCTGGTCCGGAGAGTTCACTCCCATAATGAAACTTGTTAAAATTGATGTGTACGATATTTACGCTCTCTCGTCCTTTGTCTCTCGAACGGTGGAATCCACTCGTTTGTATTAACCGATCAACGCCGCGGAAATCGTCTCATGTCTTAACCTCGCGAGGATGGCTATGCCGAAGAATTTCACTTTGACGGAAAAGTGGTTGGGGAATCCAGGTTCCAGAGTGGCATCCGCCGATATCGGCGTGGCGCTCGGCCGCGGCCTGCGGCACCTGCTGGAGCACTTCAAGCTTTGCCGGTACAAACTTGAAGGGTTCTTCAATGTTCCCGTAGGCAGCCGTATCCTGGAGAGCGCGTTGATGCTTCACTTGTTGCGCCGGACCGGAGGAGATCTCGCATGGCAACGCCAGTTGCAAGATTATCTGTGCGTGAAGCTGCACGAGGCTGATCCCGTCAGCGCGATGGCTGCTAAGGCGGTATTGAAACTGCCGTCTGGGATTGAACCTTCGGCAGCGGTGGCGGCTATCGCCAAGAGCGCCGAATATGGTCTCCAGCGCAAGCGCGCCCTGCTGACAATGTTGCTGGTGGAACTCGGCGTCATTCCTTTTGCTGACGCCCGAATTCTTCCCCAGGAATACACAGTCGGCGCCGCGCATCGTTTCAGCCGGCTTTATGCTGCAGCTCTGCGGGTGATGCACTGCCGTTATCAGCCCCTCGATATTGCCAATGATCTCGAGTTCCTGACGGGTGCTCAGAGCGCCAATGGCAGTTGGGAGCAGCAGGTTCTGATTACCCTGGTGGTCTTGCTTGCCGTGGGTGCAGCTCATCCCGCTTTCGAACGCGGGTTTTGCTATCTTCAGAGTGTACGCAGAAATGACGGGGGCATGCCTTTTATCGACAATCAGGACATCTGGGTGAGCTGTGTTGCTGGATTGGCCTTGCAGGCCGCAGATTGCGGGGCACAACCTGAGATCCACGACCAACTGGCGCAGTTTATCGTCAATCGGCAACATGAGAACGGCGGCTGGAGCTTCACGGACGGCGTAACTCAGACTGACACAGACGTAACCGCCAATTGCGTCCAGATGTTGTGCCAGCATAATGGCGCCCGTTACGCTGTCAACATTCAGCGGGCCCTCCATTATCTTGCCCGGCTGCAACGCCCGGATGGAGGCTATCCCACTTACGAACGCGAAGGCGAATCGGAAGCCACCATGACGGCCAACGTCTTGCTGGCCCAAAACCTGGCTGCAACCCATGACCCGGATCTCAGTGCCAAAATGCTTCAAGCCGCGCGTTATCTTGCGAACCGGCAGCGGCCGGATGGATCGTTCGAAATGAGCTGGAGTCGTAGCGAAGCTTACAGCATCTTCCGCGTGCTCTGGGCCTTGGATGTTTACCCGCGAACGCAACTGGCTTTGTCGCAATCCGGCTTATTCAATCGCTCCTTCAATCGCCTCATCCAGACACAACGTCCGGATGGAGGTTGGGGTCAAAGCCCCGGGCTCGCAAGCGACGCACTGAGTACCGCCTATGCAGTTGGCGCTTTGTGCCTGCTCAGCAGGCAGCACCTGATGGAACCGCACACGATCAGTCGCGCGGTTGCGTTTCTTCTTTCGCAGCAGGATCCGGAGACCGGTGCATTTTATTCGGTCCCTGATGTAGCCGGGCCGCGGCCGATTCCGTTCAATACGCCGTTGCTCAGCACCATCTGGTGTTTGCTTGCTTTGAGTTTTGTGGAGAGCCGGACTTCTCTGTTTGAGGGAAAACCAACGCACGGCTTAAATGCTGGATCCGTTTAGGTAAACTTGTGCCGACAAAACGAAGACCGCCCATCTCAAAGCTGCGTCAGCATATCGCGGTCCCGGAATTCTATTTTCCATTTGAATCTGGGATCAATCCATATTTAGCCGAGATTCAGGAGGGCTCTCTCCTGTGGATTCGCGAGATTGGATTCGCCGCAAAAAACAGTCGCGCGTATGACCGGTCGAAAGTCGAGAGTCATGCAGTCCTTGTGGCCTATGCCCTGCCCCAGTTGCCATTGAGAGACCTTCAACTGGCCGCCGATGCCATGACCTGGTTCTTCATTCATGATGATTACATGGATGCGCTTTTTCATGGCAGCCCTGCCGAACTTCAGGACCTGCACTCACAATTGCTGGATGCATGCAACATCAGTTACCTGAATGAATCTGCGGAATCCCTGAGTAGAGGACTCCACGATATCTGCCAACGAATCTACGCGCGCTCCGGGACCGCATGGTTGCAACACTTCACTTGTCGTGTCCATGAATATTTGCAATCTATCAAATGGGAACACGAGTTGCGCCAGCGGGATGAGACGCCCGGCCTTGCTGCCTATATGCTGTTGCGGCCTGTTGTCGGCACAATTTATATGGTCTTCAGCCTTGCGACCATGCTGAACGATATTCCAGCAGACGCCCAATTCCTCCGGCATCTCTATGTTCGCAAGCTTGCCGACCTCGCCGGTCTTCAGATGACTTTTTACAATGACGTTTGGTCCTTCGAAAGAGATCTGGAAGAAGGCAATCGGTCGAATTTGATTTCCATTCTGCAAAATGAAAACTGCCTCGACCTTCAGGCCGCCGTCAATCTTGCCGTCACCATCACCAATAATCAGGTCACCGCGTTTATTCGTCTGAAAGAGATGCTCCCTTGTTTTGGTCCTCAAGAAGACGACCTGGCCAAACGGTATGTTATTGCCTTGGAGAATTTCATGAGCGGTCAGCGAAACTGGATGATGCGCACGCCTCGCTTCCACATCGGATAGCGATCCGTCGCAAGACCCTCACGCCGCTAATCATGTCTCGGGAAATTCGACCATCTCGCGAATATTGCCCTGCGGTCTGTTGGGCTCCGGTTCTTTCTCCTGCCGTGTACGAACTGTCATTGGCATACCCTGTTTTGAACTTAGCACGAAACGAGGAAGATAGCGGTCGATCCGGGTCCCGGGCACAAGATGCAGCCGGTAGCGTTGCACAATCATGGCAATCGTCAGTTTCATCGCCATCGTGGCGAAATTGGCGCCAATACAGGTGTGGATTCCCGCGCCGAAGGGAATGTATGCATACGGCGGAACATCACGGTTCAACCAGCGGTCCGGATGAAAGCGTTCCGGCATGGGATAGAGCTCCGGGAGATGGTGCGTCACGTACGGGCTGTAGAAGATTTTCGCGTTCTGTGGAACACGAAAACCCAGTAGTGTTGCCGGCGCCACACTCTTGCGCAAAAGATAGGCAAGAGGAGGCAGGATTCTCAAGCTCTCTTTTATCACCCGCTCGAGCAGGGGCATTTTCTGCAGGTCCGCCAATTTTGGACTTGCGCCTCGTAAGACTCCTTCGACTTCGTCGGATACATCGGCCAGAATCGGGCGATACTGGTCGAGAAGAAATAACGTCCATGTCATGCCGTTCGCAAACGTATCAATGCCGCCGAGCGTTAAGAGATGAGTCTGTCCAATGATCTGATCGTCGGACACCGCAAATACACCGGCATCACGCGCCTGCAAAAGCGAGCTCAGAATGTCGTGGTGTGATTTAAGGTCCTCCCGCTTTTGCGCGACAATCAACCTGTAGTGCGCCTCCAACTCGTCGGATAAGTCATACAAGGCGCTCCCCGCGGTCAGCGGCACTCTCACCCGGAATAATTGTGCTGAAGGCGAGCTGGCTAAATCAATCCATCGAACAGCGTCCGATCCAAGCCGCTTGATCTCTTCCTCATCAGCAATGCCGAAGAATGACAGAATCGATATTGTCGTGGCGAGGAGATGCATGTCCTGGCAAATATCTCGTTGCGCTCCCACCTGCCAACTGTCGAGCATCTTTCGAATCGATCGAATGATGTCCTCATGGTGCGCCCCCACGTCCTGGTGGTGAAAGTAAGGCTGCATGAAGTGCCTGTGCTGCCTGTGCAATGAACCTTCCATCGACAACAGACCTGTGCCAAGCCTTTTAAGTGCGGTGTCCTCCAGGTTCGTTTCGGGAAAGGAGCCGGAATGAAACACATCAGGATGTGTGAGCAGTTCGCCGCTCGCTTCGGGGCCAAACACGGCAAACCAGTTCGAGCCATTGCCCGTGAATGCGGCAATTTTGCCGTACTGCCGGTGCAGACTATCTAGGAAAAGAATTGGGTCGCGAAAGAACCTTACCAGCGCATTCCAATGTCCAAAAATTGGTACGGATTTCGGACCCGGGGGGCGAAGAATCGCAGATGCCGCCATAACCAAATCGTCACCTATTTATTGAGGTTAGCAGCCGATGATTGCACAGGGCAACTCGGCTTTGTTTCTCAGACAAGAAAAAACGGCGTAAAAGAACATTGTAGCCCTGCTTCAGCGCTGATAGTTGCGTTTTGGGAATTTATTTTGCATCAAGTTGATGAGCACCTCTTTCATTTTTCAAAGCGCGAAATAATCATATACACGGGCAATAGTCTGCGCGCCCGACCGACATCTGGTCTTGAGTCCCAAGGTGTTCCTGCTTTGAACTGATCCCTGGCTTCAGGTACTGAGAAGTTTTTCAACCGCCAGGCGAGCGGACTTGATGCAATCGGGAATGCCTACTCCATAAAGCGAATTTCCGATGACTTGTAGCCCCGGCGTTTTTGACAGGCGGGCTTCAATTTCGGCTGCGCGCTCCAGATGGCCTGTCTCGTACTGGGGGAGAGCCTGTCCCCAGCGGAAGACGCAGGAAAATTGCGGCTGGGCATCCAGACCCAGGATTTCTTTCAGTTCCTGCAGGGCTAGCGACTTTAGCTCATCATCACTGTAATCCATGAGGTTGGCAACCCGTGAATTGCTGAAGAAGCAACGGACCAGCGACGTGCCCTCCGGGGCGCGGCCGGAAAACTTATTGTGGACGAAGGTGCAGGCCATCATCTTGCGGCCTTCTGAGCGCGGAACGAGAAATCCGAATCCTGGCGGAAGGTCAGCCTTTGTGTAGGCCAAAACGACTGCTGCAGAAGATGTGTACTGAATCTTTGCCAGACGCGCAGAGATCTCCGGATCAATGGGCGCCAGCAAACCTGCGGCAGTAGGCGCCGGAACGGCCAGCAGCACGGCGGTGAAGGGGGCGTTCGCAGCGTTGGTTCCGTTCGTAGTGTCCGTTCCGTTCGTGGCGTTTGTGGCGTTAGTAGCATTCGTTCGAGGGGCTTCGGAGGTCTCCAATTGCCAGGCATTGTTTCCGCCGCGCAGGGAAGTTACGCCATGGCCAACGCGCAGTGAAGCGCTGGGGAGCGATCCCAGGAGCGCCTCCACCAACTGCTGCACCCCGTTCCGTAAAGAAGTAAACAGCGGGGCCGGCGTAGCGCCCGAGCTGGCCTTGCGCTTTTTCAGGCTGGCCCGGACCAGGCTGCCGTGTTCGCGTTCCATTGTGACAAAGCGCTGTAATACGGCCCGTACGCTTAGCCGGTCGACGTCTCCGCCGAAGACACCCGACAGCATCGGTTCGGCAACGCGGTCCACCATCTCCTGGCCAAAATGACGGCGCACGAACGAACCTACCGATTCATCCTGGTAAGAAGATTCATCCTGATTGGCGCCTTTATCTTGATCGCCGTTTCTGGGGCGGCGAAACCATTCCGTTGCCATCCGCAGCTTTGCGCCCGCCGAAAACAATGGCGTGGTAACCATGGGAAGCAACCGCGTGGGCACCATGAATTGCAGGCCATCGGGAATGGTGACCAGCCGGTTTTTTACCACGATATAAGTCTTGCGCTGAAAGTCATTGGAGGGGATCAGCTCACCGCCGATTCCAAGCTCCCGGCAGAGCTGGCTGGCATCGGGTTTCTCGGTTAAGAAGGAATCGGGACCGGCTTCAAGAATGTAGCCTTCACGGTGTTCGGTACGAATCACGCCGCCCAGGCGTCCGGACTTTTCCAGCAAGGTCCATTCCAGTTCGGCGCCATTGCGGCGGGCTTTTTCCAGGTAGTAGGCCGCGCTCAAGCCGGCGATGCCCCCGCCGACGATGGCAACACGCTTCATCCCTGCGACCCGGAGGCCACCGACAACTGGGCCGAGGCAAGCTGGGCCAGGGCGGAAATAAATGTCGGTGAGACATTCAATGACTCTGTGCGCCAGAATCTCAAGGACTGTTCCCGGGCAAATTGCTTGAAAGCGATGTCCACGTCATAGAGAACTTCCACGTGATCGCAGACGAAGCCAATAGGCGCGATAATCACGCCTTTGCTGCCGCGTTTCCTGAGATCGACGATCACGTTTTCCACCGTGGGGCCGAGCCACGGCCCGCCTGACATGCCTTGACTCTGAAAGGCAAAGTGCTGGAGGTCGTGGGAAAGTCCGGGAACTTTGGCGGCGACCAGACGGGCTGTCTCTTTGGCCTGATGATCGTAAGGGTCGCCGGCTGCGATGGTGCGAGTGGGAACACTGTGCGCGGTAAAAACCACCGGTACTGGCACACCCAGTTCAGCGCTGGCCTTCCGCCAAACGGGTTCCAGTTTTTCGGCAAAGGCCTGAATCAACAAAGGATGGTCATGCCAGGATTCCACAAACCGCACCGAAATATCTGGAGACATCTCGGCAAACAACGCTTTCTTATACAGCCCCACGCTGGTGGAGGAGTTCTGCGGCGCCAGGCAGATGGCCAGCACCTGCTCCACTCCCGCACTCATCATCTGCCGCACGGCTTCCGCCACAAACGGCTTCCAGTTGCGCATGCCTACATAGACCGGCAGCCCAAGCTCCCGCTGCACCTCCTGGGCCTGGGCCATCGTGATCTCCGTGAGCGGAGACTTGCCGATCAGAGAGTAACGGTATCGCACCTCTTCCAAGGTGGCCTCCGGAAGAGGGCGTCCACCGGTGATGTGTCTCACGAATTCCGGAACATCATCGAGAGATTCCGGACTGCCGTGGGCCATGAGTAGCACCGCAGCCTTGCTTGGTTTCATTGCCGCGCTCCCGCAGCGGAATACTTCGCACTCAATTCTCTTACAAATTCCACCAGGGCGCACACATTATCTACGGGCGTTTCGGGCAGAATTCCATGGCCCAGATTGAAGATGTGTCCGGGACGTCCGGCGGCCTGCCGCATGATTTCCTCGGTGCGCACATACAGCTCTTTCTGGCCCGCAAAAAGGAGTACCGGGTCGAGATTGCCCTGAATTGCGCCTTTGTAATTCAAGCTCTTCCATCCCTGGTCGAGAGGAATTCTCCAGTCCACGCCCATGACCTGCGCGCCGGTCTCCTGCATGGCAGGCAGCAAAGTGGCTGTATCGGTGCCGAAGTAGATGACAGGAACGCCGGTGGCTTTTAACCGCTGCACCAGCTCGCGGCTATGGGGCAGGGCGTAGCGCCGGTAGTCTTCAACGCTCAAACATCCTATCCAGCTATCGAAGATCTGCAAGGCGTCGGCGCCAGCCTTGACTTGGTCTATCGAATACGCCGCCAGCACTTCGACCAGCTTCTGCATCAGGATTTCCCAGGCGTCCGGATCGGTGTACATCATCTTCTTGGCGTGAACGTAATTGCGGGAGCCGCCACCCTCGATCATGTAGCTGGCCAAGGTGAAGGGAGCGCCGCAGAAGCCGATCACCGGCAGTTTGTCTCCAAAGTGCCTGACCACGCGGCGGATGGATTCGGAGACATATCCCAGCTCCGCGCTGCGATGGGTCTGGAGGGCTTCCACAGACGCCCTTGTACGCAAGGGCTGCTCAACCACCGGGCCCTCGCCGGCCTCAAAGCGAAACGGCATGCCCATGACCTCCAGGGGCAGCAAAAGATCGGCAAAAATAATAGCTGCATCCACATCCAGCTTTTCAGCTGCTGTAATGGTGACCTCAGCCGCGATCTCAGGTGTTTTGCAAATATCGAGAATGGAATGTTTCTTGCGCACGGCCCGGTACTCAGCCATGTAACGGCCAGCCTGGCGCATCAGCCAGATAGGGGTTACATCCACTGATTCACAACGGCAGGCCCGGACAAACCTTGAATTAGGGGCAGACATGACCCTTGGAAATGTAGCATTTTTTCGGTCAATGCGCTTCGAAAGCCCATAAATTCAGGATCTCAGCCCCGGAAGGAAGACCCATAATCC
>DATMMY010000053.1:0-6677 GCA_035569515.1 Candidatus Solibacter sp.
CGTCGCTGGGGAATGGTTTTCAATAGTATTTCCTTCTTGTTCTCTATGACCCAATCCGACATGTGGGTCGGAAACCATCCGGGAGCGATGGCATTCACCTGGATATTGTGGACCGCCCATTGGCAGGCCAGATCTTTGGTGAAGGTGATGACCCCGCCTTTGCTGGCGTGGTATCCAATGGCCTGCACGGTTTCGGCCGACGATCCGCCCATTCCAGCTATCGATGCTATGTTGATGATTTTGCCGCCACGCCCCTGGGAGATCATTAGCTTTCCCACCGCCTGGGCGCAAAGAAAAGTTCCCGTCAGATTGGTTTCTATTACCTTGTTCCAATCGGCAAGGCCCATCTTCTCTGTGGGAGCGCCCCACGAGATCCCGGCATTGTTGATCAGCACATCAATCCGTCCGAACTCGGAAACGGTTGCATCCACGGCTTGCTGGACACTGGCAGGATCCTTTACGTCGCAGGAAAAAGCCAGGGTCTTGACTCCGAGTTTTTGCAAATCTTCGGCAGCCTGCTGGCAACGCTCTTTCTTGCGGGCGCAAAGCGCCACGTTGGCGCCCATCTCGGCCAAGCCTTCAGCCATCTGGCGGCCCAGACCAATCGAGCCTCCGGTGATAAATGCCACACGCCCACTGAGGTCGAAGAGTTGTTTCACATGAACCGCTTGCGCGACTGGTTGCGGCATCAGCGTTGCTCCTTCATGGGCAAATTGGCGGGCCGGTGAATGGCGCCGACCTCCCAGGGAGCCTTCAGAACCGTTTGCCACTCCAGCAATGCCGGGCCGGGAGAATCGAGCCAGCGAGAAATCTTTTGCTGCAATCCCGAGAAGTCCGACGCACGGTCCGCCTGGATTCCGTAGGCTTCCGCCAAACGGCAAAAGTCGGGGTTTTTCAAATCGACTTCATGGGTGTGGCCGAACATGGAGCGTTGGAGGAAGCCGATAATCCCGTAGGCGTTGTCGTTGACCAGAAGGATCTTCACCGGCAGCTGATATTGCGCGAGGGTCGCCAGCTCGTGCGATGTGTACTGGAACCCTCCATCCCCGGCAATGCAAATAACGCGGCGGTTGGGTACGGCACAGGCAACGCCGAGGGCGGCAGGCAGTCCATATCCAAGGGTCCCGGAACCCGTGGGGTACATGAAAGTCCGTGGCGCCAATACCGGGAAGAAAGCTGAGGCCCAATAACTTAGGATCGACTGGTCGTTGACGAGTACATCATCGCGATTCATGGCGCCGCGCAGCAGCATCAGGGCGGCATAGCTTTCCTGCCTCAGGGCCCCAAATTTTTCTCTCTCCTGCTCGCGGGCCGCAGCAACGTCAAACCAATTCGTACGTGCTTTTGCGGCTGCGACCAGGTTTTCTGCGATAGCGCCAATCTCTCCAAAAAGCCTCAAACTGGCGGGGAAGAGCGAGCCGGCAGGATGCTGGTCCTGATCAATCTGGATGTGGCGTTCCGGAAGTTTCAGCGTAAACCTTCCGGTATCAAATTCCGTGAGCTTAGCCCCCAGCGAGATGAGCAGATCGCTTTCCAGCAGCAGTTGTTGCACAACGCCCAAGCGGGAGATACAGCCCATGGCCAAGGGATGGTCATCGGCAATCGCGCCTTTGCCGCTGGTGGTGGTTAGCACGGGCGCGTGCAGCGCCTCGGCCAGACTCTGCACCGATTGAGATGCGCTCCCGTGGAAAACGCCGGAGCCTAGAATGATGACAGGCCTGCGGCTTTGCTCAATGTGGGCGACAGCCTGTGAGAGCTGTTCAGCAGACGGTGGTGCATGGCCTGGCGCATGATCCGATGACCCGGAAGCGGCTGAACTCCCGTTTGTAACGGGAGCATAGAGCAGATCAGTAGGAATTTCTACGAACGCCGGGCCGCCAGCACGGGCTGCCTCGGCAATGGCTTCGGCAATGGCGTCCGGAGAGGTGACTCGCGCCGCAAACCGGGTGAGAGGCTTGATGATCTCCAACTGTTGTGGAGTCTCATGAAGAGCGCCACAGGCCTTGCCCAGTACTGGCGTAGCGACATTGGTGCCGATCAAGACAACCGGCGTGTTTGTCTGCAGGCTTTCCAGAAGGGGCACCAGAGTAAATAAATTTCCGGGCCCGGTGGAAGCAAAAACAGCAGCCGCTTTTCCGGTGCGGCGATAGAATCCATCGGCCGCGAAACCGGCCGCCTGTTCGTGGCGCACAATCCAGTGGTGAAACTCCGGTTCCTGGCGCATGGCATCGTAGATGCCGATGTTATGAATACTGGGGATGCCGAAGCCGGAAGTAATCCCGCACTTTAACAGCGCCTCGATAACGGCCTGGCCACCTGTTTGTTGCGCGGTTTTCGACGCTGTGGGTGTGGTTGTGGTTGTAGACATTTCAGCAGTAGGTCTCCCCAGCCCTGATGACGCGCCCAGTGGTTCGGGCAGGTGCCCAACGATCAACAACAAAGTGAAGGTTGAAAAAATACAGGGGAACCACGGAAGCTTGTGGTCCCCCGCAGGTTGGAGTTTGCTAGAACGCCAGCCGGGCGCCGAACTGCAGTTGCCGCCGGGGCAGTGCCGAGGTGAAGCCCAAAGGAATACTTGGGCCGATGTTGCTTCCACTCACGTTAAATGTAGTGAATCCCGCTCCCCCAGCACTCTTTGGAAGAGCAAAATTGGGACCTACCACGTTGTTCACAGCGCCAAAGTTGGTGCGGTTGAAGAGGTTAAATCCCTCGACCATGAATTGTACGCTGGCCTTTTCAGACACTCTGAACTGGCGGGTCAAACGCATGTCAACGTCGAAGTAATCCGGACCCTGGCCGGTGTTGCGGGCGGCCCCAATGGGACGATCGTTGGTGGAGTGCCGGTCGTTGTTCACATTGGTGCCGGCCAACAGGTTGAAGGGATGGCCGCTGTTGTAGCGGATGATGGGCGACAACTGGAAGCCGCTGAAGATCCGCTGCCCCATGCTGGCATTCTTGCCACCCCTCCAGGGGCTGTCCAGAACGGCGGCAACCACGATCTTGTGCCGCTGATCGAAGGTAGAAAGGGCGCGCTCTGCCGCCAGGTTGGTCTGGTCCTGCGGTCCAAAGTCGCTGTTGAAATCAGTGGATGTGTCGAAGGCCTTGCTGAGGGTGTAATTGCCCATGAGAGTGAAGTAATTGTTGAAACGCTTCTTAACCTCCAGAATGCCACCCTCATAGAGGGCCGAACCCTTGGAGGAATAGAAGTTGTTCTGGAGAAGCGTTGGATTGGCAAAGCATGAGAAGGGGTTGCTGGTGCATTGCGGCGCCCCCCAGTTTCGGAAAGAGACAGTCTGCCCGTTGGCCAATAACGCCGACTGGAAGGGGGCGCCGGGGAGATTATTCTGATCAATGGCGATCGGGAGTCTCAGCGTGTGCACGTAAACTCCACTCAGTGAAACCGAGAAGCCAGGCGTAATCTCGCGTTCGATTCCAACCTCAGCCTGCTGCGAATAAGGGTTCTGGTAGTCAGGCTGTCCGTTGAACAGCACCGTCAGCGGTGGATTTGGCCCGGTGTTGGATATGTTCAGACCGAACTGCGCCAAATCGGCAGGAGTGATACAGGCGGCATTTCCGGGAGCCGGAGTAGTGCATTGGACTTTACCCTGGGCGAACAATGTCTGAAAGATCGCTGCGGATGTAAGTCCGGGAGGCGCTCCGGGAGCTCCGGTCAGGGGAAGCAGGAAGTTCGCAATGGGCCGCAGGCCATTGATGTTACCCAGGGTCTGGACGACATCGGCGATCTGGCCATAAACGGGCGAATAGAAGATGCCGTATCCGGCGCGTACCACCGTCTTGTGGTCTTTAAAGGGATCCCATGCGAATGAAGCACGAGGGGCGAAATTGTCCTTGTCTGTATTTAGTCTTCCATACTGCGCGTCCAGTTCATAGCGCAGGCCAAAGTTAAAGGTAAAATTCGGCTTGATGGCCCAGGAATCCTGGGCGTAAGCAGCAGTCCACGGCCGGGGATAGTTGTAGATGGGATTGCCGAAGCCCTGGTTATAAAACTGGGGCAATCCTAAAGAAACCGACTGAATCGAGTTGATGGGTGTCGGAAAAGCCGTGAGCAGAGAAGAGCCAGCACCCGTAGCACAAGCCGCTGGCACCTGCAGGCAAGGGCTCAGAATCCCGCCCGGAAGATTGCCAAAGACAAATCGTCCAGGGAAAAATGTATGGGATTCAGTGTGATTGCCGCGCAGCAACTCGTAACCGCCGAATTTCAAGGTGTGCTTCCCACGGATCATGGTGAAGTTATCGGCGAACTCCCAGCGACGCATGATGGTGAAGCTGGGCAGGAAGATATTGGTCCCCAAATTAGCAAAACCAGGGATATCAAGCCCTACCTCGCCGAGAAAGTTCGGAACCACACTAAAGTTCGTGTAGTTGAATTGCGCCCGAGCCTCATTCTGGGTTTTCGCGCTGAACTGATGAAACCATGCAGCTTGGGCGGTGTTGTCATAGGCGTGAATGGAGCTGCCACGTGAAAATCCGGTGAGGGACTGCACATCAGGGTTCTCATCCAGGTCATGGGCAAAGCTGTAGCGCAGGTACGCCTGGTTCTTGTCGCTGAACTGGTGGTCCAGTCGTCCGGACACCTGGTATTCGCGAGTTTTATAAGCAAAGACGCCACCGTTGTTCTCGAACTGGTTCACGATGAATGCCTTTAGAGGGC
This sequence comes from Candidatus Solibacter sp., assembly GCA_035569515.1. GTDB lineage: Bacteria > Acidobacteriota > Terriglobia > Terriglobales > Acidobacteriaceae > Angelobacter. The sequence goes on from DATMMY010000053.1 coordinate 4,673, forward strand.
TCGCGGCCGGATTGATCGTCAAGACGTTGTTTAGAATGCCAGCGCAAACTGCCGAAGGTATGGCAGGCTGACCAGTGAGGCAGGGGACCGGGTTATTGGGTTGGCTTAGCAGACCAGAGAGAATGGATTGTTGCCCGCCGTTAGGCCGAAACACACTCGTATTGGTCAGCAGCGGTACGGCGTTTTGCGCGTTCTGCCGCAAAGCTTCAAAAGCCGCAAAAATGAAGGTCTTGTCTTTCTTAATGGGAAAGCCTACGGTCGCGCCGAATTGCTGGCGAGACAGGGTATCCTTAGTCGGAGTGCCAACGGAATCGGGATTGGCTGGATTGAACGTCTGGCCGGGCTGCAACGCCTGGCTGAAAGAAAAAGGGTTGCGCGCATCAAAGACATCGTTACGGAAGAAGCCGTACACGCTTCCGTGCACATCATTGGTGCCGGTCTTGGAAACGATATTGATGGCCGCGCCGCTGGCTCCGCCGAGTTCCGCATTGTAGTTGCTGCGGTTGATCTGGAATTCCTGCACAGCGTCCTGGCTGATGGTGAGGCGCACGCCGCCTGAATCGTCATTGGCCTCGCCGCCATCCACCGTCACAGTGTTGCCTCTGCCATTACTGCCATAGAAAGAGAGCCCGCTCTGCGGTGTCTGCTTCACCCGAAAATCCTGGTCTCCAGACAACCGTGTGGAATCGGTGACACCCGGCGCCAGCAAGGTAAAAGTCAGGTAATCCCGCCGGTTAATGGGAAGGTCCTGTACTAATTGCGAGGTGATGGTGTTGGCCTGGCCGGTCCGCTCCACGTCCACTACCGGCGCCTCCGTGGTCACCTCGAGCGATTCCGCTACCGACGATACCTTCAAATGAAAATCAAGTATGGAGGTCTCGCCTATCGTGACCACCAAATTCTTCTGGATCTCGGTTTGAAAGCCGGAGTGAGCTACGCTCACGCTATAGATAGACGGCAAAAGGCCCGTCACATGATATTGACCACTGCTGTCGGTTGAAGAGGTGCGCTTGGTATTTTTGGCCACATCCACTACCTCGACCGTGGCATTGGACACAACGGCGCCGGAAGGATCGGTGACCAAGCCCCTGATATCACCAGAGGCGCCGACGCCTTGCGCATGAGCCATGCTGGCTGCCAGAAACAGGCATACTGCAAAGCGCGCCAGTAGATTAAACAACTTCATAGATCCTCCTTTAAGTTCATGTGTGAGGACAGTCTCAAAATTTCCTCTTGGCGCCCCACGTCGCTTGCCACTCGAATTTCCCGTATGAATGAGTATTCATTCATCGTTATTATCCGAGAACGGTCCTTGACCAATCTCATCACTGCCACACTTTCTCAAAGCGGACAGCGCAGCCATTCAGGTTCAGATAGTGAGTTTTACTTCTAAAGAACGGTCCCACTGCATTCAACTTTTTCAAAAAAACCGCTGCAGCTCCGGAAGTCGACTCTGAAAAGAATCCGGCAAAGCCTTCAGTGAATCGAAAATTTTTGCAAGTTGTACCGCGCAGCTCACCTTGGAAAGAGGATATTGCTTCGGCGTTGAATTATCCTTCGAATCTCTTCGCTTTGTCAAAAGAAATTGCTTGTTTGCTATTTCACGACATTCCAAAAATAGAATCCTGTGCTCCTCTCCGCAGTCGTTCGATTCGTTAACGCTCACTTGGCAACCGGAACTAGCCCGCCAGAATATCCGGAAGACCCTCAGTTAATCGTTTTATTAACTGCGATGAAAGACCAAAAGAAAGTTTGACTGAACGGGGACGAAGTTACTGAAAAACATAGCGAGGTACTCGGGCCAAATCCTTGAACCACAGCCGGCAGGCCGCAACCAAAGCTTTGCCGCTAGGGAAGAAAATTCAACTCACAGAAGCTCCCAAAGACGTGAAGAGCGTTCAGGGACCGAATGCCGATTGCTGAATTTTCAAATCTTCACCAGCTGTTTGCCGAAGTTTTCTCCCTTAAACAATCCGATGAATGCTTTGGGCGCGTTCTCCAGGCC
>DATMMY010000054.1:0-7395 GCA_035569515.1 Candidatus Solibacter sp.
CGCCCAACGACAAACGGAGTCATCATGTGGGGAAAGATGACCACATCTCGTATGGGCATCATCGGAAGCTTGCGGGTTTCGAATTTCTCTTTGCTTTGGGTCACTGATTTGCCTTTATGCCGCTGTTTTAACGGCTTCTAATAATGTTTAGAATATCATGCATGGCAAGCTTCTTTGGCGAGAGTATTTAAGTCTTGTGCCGTATCTGCCAATAGAATCAATATCTTCCACTTGGGAAATTTGCTCTCAAAGGGCAATACAACACTTTCGTGCTCCCGGATGTACCAGGACAGCAGAGCGAGTTTATTGCTAGCCAGCCTTTTCCATGGTCGGGAGCGAGATGTCTCTGCGTTCCACCATTTCCTTGGTGACCTCGAATTCTTTCACGCGCTTCTGGCCGGGAAGGTGGTACATCAAGTCCAGCATCAGCTCTTCCAGAATCATGCGCAGTCCGCGCGCCCCGACTTTACGGTGCAGGGCCTCTTTGGCAATGGCTTGCAATGCGCCTTCCGAGAAGCGCAGCTTCACATTCTCAAACTCAAACATGCGCTGATATTGCTTAACGATGGCGTTGCGCGGCCGGGTCAGGATCTCAATCAGGGCAGCTTCATCCAGATCGTTGAGGCAGCCGACGACCGGCAGGCGTCCTACAAATTCAGGAATCAGGCCAAAGCGGACCAGGTCCTGGGGCTCGGATTTCTGGAGTAACTCGGTATCGCGCTTGCTCGCCTCTGTAAATTCCTTTTCTTTCTGCTCATTGGTCCTGAAGCCCATGGATTTCTTGCCAATTCTTCGGGCCACGATCTTTTCCAGGCCAACAAATGCCCCGCCGCAGATAAACAGGATGTTGGTGGTATCAACGGGGGTGAACTCCTGGTGAGGGTGCTTGCGTCCGCCCTGGGGCGGCACGTTGGCGATGGTGCCTTCCAGGATCTTCAGCAGGGCCTGCTGGACTCCCTCTCCGCTTACATCGCGGGTGATGGAAGGGTTTTCATCCTTGCGGCCAATCTTGTCAATTTCATCAATATAGATAATGCCGGTCTGAGCGCGGCCTACATCGCCATCCGCGGCCTGGAGCAGCTTGAGCACGATGTTTTCGACATCTTCACCGACATAGCCGGCCTCTGTGAGGGTGGTGGCATCCACAATGGCAAAAGGAACGTCCAGCATGCGAGCCAGGGTCTGGGCGAGCAGCGTCTTGCCGGTTCCGGTTGGTCCGATCAGCAGGATGTTGGACTTAGCCAGCTCCACTTCGCTGCCCTTGACCCGGTTCATGTGAATCCGCTTGTAGTGGTTGTAAACCGCGACGGAAAGTTTCTTTTTGGTCGTATCCTGGCCGATCACGTACTCGTCGAGAAAGACCTTCACTTCCTGGGGTTTTGGCAGATGATTGGGGGCCGCCGCAGCGTGGGTCTCGGAGCGATCATCTTCCAGGATGGAGTTACAAACGGCCACGCACTCATCGCAGATGTAAGCCCGGGGATAATCGCTGGGTGATGAAATGAGTTTGGCGACTGCGTCCTGCGATTTATGGCAGAACGAACAACGAAGCGTTTCTTCCGGAGTCCGAGGCTTCACAGCTACTCCTTGTACTTACAAGCGGCCGGGCAAACACAGATCAGGCCCGGCCGGTTCAAGTCCAGATTTAGCACCTATTTGTGCTTGTAGATAATATCGTCAATGATGCCATATTCCTTGGATTGTTGCGCATTCATTATAAAGTCACGTTCAACATCTTTCTCAACTTTCTCCAGCTTCTGCCCGGTGTGCTTGGCCAGCAGCTGGCTCGTGATCTCCCTCATGCGCAAAATCTCTCTTGCATGTATATCAATATCAGTGGCTTGGCCGCTAAGGCCTGACATCAAGGGTTGGTGAATAAGTATCCTAGAAGTGGGTAAGGCAAAGCGCTTACTCGCGGCCCCGGCGCACAGAAGCAAGGCCGCCATGCTGGCCGCCTGTCCGCAGCAGATGGTCATTACGTCAGGCCGCACAAACTGCATAGTGTCATAAATCGCCATGCCGGCGGTAATGGATCCGCCGGGCGAATTGATATAAAGCTGGATGTCTTTTTCCGGGTCCTCGGCTTCCAGAAAGAGCAGTTGCGCGATGACCAGGTTGGCTATGGTGTCGTCAATTGGCGTGCCAATGAAAATGATGTTGTCGCGCAGCAAGCGGGAGTAAATGTCATAAGCGCGCTCTCCTCGGCTTGTTTGCTCGACGACCATGGGTACAAGTGCCATATCAGATAGTCCTTTCACTCCAAAACTAGCAGCTCACAGCGAATTACGCCGATTTGCCGTACAGCCATTCCAATGCTTTGTCACCGCGCATGCGGTTGCGCATGCTCTCTATTGCGCCATTTTCTGAAAGTTGTTTCCGCACTGCCTCGGGTGTCTGATTCGCTTGCCGGGCAAGGGCCCCTATTTCCCGGTCCAGTTCATCATCGCCGACTTCAATGTTTTCCGCCTGGGCAATTTTATTTAACAGCATGTTACCTTTCACTTCCTTAAGCGCGGCATCGCGCTGCGCCCCGCGAAGCCTGTCAAAATCCAGGCGTTTCATGTCCTCTTCTCTCATGCCCTGGGCCGCCAGCGCGCGCAGTCCACGCTCCAGCCGGATATCAATCTGTCGAATCACCAGGGCCTCAGGCACCGGGAAATCGTGTTGCGCCACTAGCTGGTCCATCAGCTTTTCTTTTGTCTGGTGCTCCGCCTGGTGCTTCCGCTGGTGCTCCATGCCTTCGCGCATGCGCTTCCTCAGATCTTCCATGGTCTGAAATTCCTGGCTCAGCTCTTTGGCAAACTCGTCCGTTAGTTCGGGGGTTGTCTTCTTTTTGAGGCCATTCACTTTGACGGTGTAGGAAAGGCTCTGCCCGGCGAGACGATTGTCGTAAAAGTCGGCAGGATAGGACACATCAAAGGTCCGTTCCTCCCCCGGTTTGAGTCCCCGTAAGTTTTCAGAAAACTCGGCGATGGTGTGGGCCCCGCCGATCTCCACCAGAACTTCTTCTCTCTCCTGGGCCGGAGCTTCGGTCGGTACGGCAGCCGATTCGCCTTGCGGTTCCAGGACAGGCGCCGGCTTGGGCACGGCTTTGAAGGATACTTGAGCGAAGTCGCCATCCTGGAGAGGCCGATCCTCATTCACCGGGTCAAAGCTGGTCCTCTCCTCTTGCAGCCGCTTGATTTCGTTTTCAACTTCTTCGTCGCTGACTGCAGTCTCTGGTTTTTCCACCTTGATGTCCTGGTACTGCCCGAGTTCAATTTCAGGAAGCACCTCAAAGGCGGCTTTGAAGCGGATGGGCTGGCCATCTTCCATTTCCAGATCGCGCACCAAAGGCTGCGAAATGGGCATGAGGCCTTCCTTCTGATAGGCCTGGCGGAAATGCCGGGGCACAAGCGATTCAAGAATATCGCTCCTGATCTCCCGGGCAAACCGATTGCGTATGACGCTGGCCGGTACCTTGCCGTGGCGGAATCCGGGTACACGCGCTCGCTTGGCGTAGCTCTGGATGAGTTCATCCCATTCCTTGCGGGCGACCTCAGCGGGTATTTCCACGGTGATCTCACGACGCAGGGCAGGGTTCATTCCGTCCTGGAGTTGCGGCGCCTGTTCGGCAATACTGGGCTGAGTCTCAGCGGTTTCCGGCTGGATCTCAGGGTTCGCTGCTTCTTGTTTTTCGGTGTCTGCGGAGCTCAAATGACTTCCTTATCTCTCTGTTGATAAAGGATTAAACTTGGAGTGTTCGATGTGAAAACTCCCCCGTGTTCAAGTGTAAGAGAGGTTGACCCATGGGTCAATGCGGCCAACCTCGGCTAGCTTCGATCGGGTGCACGTTAGAAAAGCCCGAATCATGATTCAGGGGAAAACACTGGTCCTCCCGTCGCTCATTGGTTCCGCGAAGTCCGCCAGCAGGCTCCTTTGCCTTTTTTCCAGCGTATCTTGTCGATATTCATCTTGAGCCATTCTGCCCCTCCCAAACCGAAAAGACGGTCCGATGCTGTTCGGGAAACATGAATGCAAAGTGTTTCCCATTACACCGTGGAACCTATGTCGTTGTGACATAATGTTTCGCCTGTGGATTCGTCGCCGGCAGAGTGGCGGAATTACTGCTTCGTAGTCCTATGTTTCTGGAATCCGGCTCCAATCAAGGAAGTGGCATGAAACATTTCGCATGCTTGGCTGTATTGCTTCTTAACTCGGTGCTTGTCCTCGCGCAGCAGTTCTCCTCGGTCCCCGGACAGGGCCGCTCCATGGTTGTCACGAAGTTCGGCATCGTCTCCACCCCGCAGTTTCTTGCCTCCCAGGCCGGAGCGCACATCCTTGAAGAAGGCGGCAACGCCATCGACGCCGCCATCGCGGCCAACGCCGTCATGGGCGTGATCCAGCCTTACGTCAATGGCATAGGTGGCGATCTCTTCGTGCTTTACTACGAGGCCAAAACGGGCAAAGTCTACGGCCTCAACTCCAGCGGCTGGACCCCCAAGGCATTGACCATCGATTACCTGAAATCCAAAGGCATCACCAAAATCAACCCCATTGGCGTTGAGACCATCGACGTTCCCGGGGCCGTCGCCGGATGGGACGCCATGCGCACCCGCTTCGGAACTCAGCCCTTCAGCCAACTCCTCGCCCCGGCCATCTACTACGCGCAGAACGGATTTCCCCTGGCCGAACGCAACACTCGCTATTGGATCGCCAAAAGGCTTCTCGACCAGCCCGGCTACAAAGAGACCTTCGACATCTGGCCCAGTGCCCCGAACCCTGGCGACCTCTTCAAGAACCCCGCTCTCGCCAACTCGCTTCGCCAGATCGCCGAGCATGGCCGCGATGCTTTCTACAATGGTCCCATGACCGAGACGATGGTCAAATTCCTCGATGCCCACGGTGGGACTCATACCCTCGAAGACTTCCGTGACTTCCAGCCCGAGTGGGTCGAGCCCGCCTCCACAACCTACCGTGGCTGGACCGTCTATGAACTGCCCCCCAATGGCCAGGGGATTGCCGCGCTCTCCATGCTCAATCTCATGGAGCACTTCCCCATGGCTCAGTACGGCCATAACTCCGTCGATGCTCTGCACGTCATGATCGAGGCCAAAAAACTTGCCTACGCCGACATGTACAAATATGTCGGCGATCCGCGCTTCACGCCCATCCCGGTCAAGGAACTCATCTCCAAAGGTCTCGCCGATAAGCGCGCGAAGCTTATCGACATGAAGAAGGCCACCTGCCAGGTAGTTCCCTCGGAGATCTCGGCGGAACTGGACAAGCATGGCAACTCAACCATCTATCTTTCCACAATCGACAAGGACGGCAACATTGTCTCGCTCATCCAGAGCAACTTTGGCGGCTATGGCACCGGCTTTGTCGCCCCGGGACTGGGCTTTTCCTTCCACAATCGCGGAGCCGGCTTTCAGCTTACTCCCGGCTTACCCAACTCACTCGCCGGACACAAGCGCCCTCTTCACACCATCATCCCGGCCTTCATGGAGAAGCGCGACGTCCACATCGGCTTCGGCATTATGGGCGGCTGGAACCAGGCTCAGGCCCACGCACAGTTCGTGGCCAACGTCGTCGACTATGGCATGAACATCCAGGCCGCACTCGAACAGCCCCGCTTCACCAAAGAAACCTTTGAGGGCTGCGATGTCCAGATCGAAGAAACCATCCCGGCCGACATCCGCGCTGGCCTCACGCAACGGGGCCACCAGTTCCGGCTCCTCGAACCCTTCTCCTTTTCGGTAGGCCAGGGGGCAGCCGTCGTCCGCGACAGCAGCCGTGAGGTCAACTTTGCTGCAGGAGACCCGCGTTCCGATGGAGCAGCAATCCCCCAGGAGCCGGGTACGAAGTAGCTCAGGAAATTGGCGATGAAGAGGCAGATTGCTCCAGCCAGCAGCTAGCGGCCAGTAGCGAATATTCGTTAAACTAAAGCTTGATGTCTTCGAGCCTTATTCAACTCCATCAGGAGCTTATTTCCTGCACGCGCTGCGCCCGCCTCATCAGCTATTGCCAGAAAATTGGACGGGAAAAGCGGCGCGCCTATCTCGATTGGGACTACTGGGCCAAGCCCGTTCCAGGGTGGGGCGATCCCAATGCGCGCGTGCTCATTCTGGGGCTGGCGCCGGGCGCCCACGGTTCCAACCGCACCGGGCGTCCCTTCACTGGAGACGGCTCCGGCAACTTTATGTATCCGGTCTTGCATAAGGCTGGATTTGCTTCCCAGCCAACCGGGACCCATCGCGACGATGGGCTGCGCCTGAAGGACGCCTATATTACTGCGGCCGTTCGTTGCGCTCCGCCACAGAACAAACCGGCCCCGGAAGAAATTGCTAATTGCTCAAGCTGGCTGGATAGAGAACTTGCGCTCCTCAAGAAAGTAAGAGTCGTGGTGGCGTTGGGCAAGATTGGCTTCGATGCATACCTGAATTACGTGAAGCGCCGGGGCTTGTTGACCTCCAAGGCTGGATTCACGTTTGCCCACAATGTCCACTACGAGCTGCCCGACAAGCGTATTCTGCTCTGTTCCTTTCATCCCTCTCTTCAGAACACCAACACCGGCAAGCTGACGGAGAAGATGTTTCTGGATGTGTTTGTGAAGGCCCGGCAGTTGATAGAGTAGATACAGGAACTCCGAAGCGTCGAGCACAATCCTATTTATCCTCATCCTTGGTTCGCCTGGCGTCGTCCGGCGATCAGTTCATCCACCAGCGATGTCCCTGGCTTCACATGTTTGCGCAGGAGTCGCTTAGCACGCTCAAGGCGGTGTTTCAGGGTCGTGATCCGCAATTGGTCATCTTCAATTCGCAATATGATTTCGTCGCCAATGTTGATGCCAAGTGCCTTGCGAAAAGAAGCCGGGATGACAACTCGGCCCTTCTCATTCACGCGGATTCGGGTCTCGATTTTCATTGCCATGCCGATTATGACATTATCGACGGCGGCAATCAGTTAAATTCGCAGTTGAAGTTTTTGTTTGCGGCTGGCTGCGCTTTTGATTTACTTGCCGATCTATCCGCGCCTATCAACGACATCAGCGGCGAAAGTCTTTGTTTCTGCTTGCGACGGTGTCGTGGATTTTTCGGCATCCCCTCGGAGAGCGGGGAAGTCCTGCAAGGCCCTGTCGCGCAGTTTATATTTCTGGAGCTTGCCGCTGGCGGTCTGCGGGAATTCGGAGACGAACTGGATGTGCCTGGGAATCTTGAAGGATGCTATCTGGCCTTTGCAGAACCCGGCGATTTCTTCGGGCGTTGACGATTCGCCTTCCTTGAGCCGGATAGCTACTGCAACTTCCTCTCCGAATTTGTGGTGGGGCACGCCGTAGACGGCGGCGTCGCTTATTTTAGGATGACTCCTGAGAAAGTCCTCGATCTCCCGGGGATAGACGTTTTCTCCGCCACG
>DATMMY010000055.1:0-9793 GCA_035569515.1 Candidatus Solibacter sp.
ATCTATGTCTTCAACAAGAATTACGTACAGCCTTACGTGCAGCAGTTCAACCTGGGCGTGGAACATCAGTTGGCCAGAGACCTTTCCGTGTCCGTCGGGTATCTGGGCGTTCGCGGTGTTCACCTGCAGCGCACCCGCGACATCAATGAACCGCTGACGGAAGTGCCCACCAACATCACCGTGGCCGGAACCGGGCAGGTGCTGACGTTCAATCGTCTCACCGGCAGCCGGCCCTTTGCCGGATTTGGGCGCATCTTTGAATTCGAGAGCAACGCCAACTCCATCTACCACGGCCTGGTGCTGCAGGCGAACAAGCGCTTTGTGAATAATTTCCAGATGTCCGGCTCTTACACCTGGAGCCACGTGATCGACGACAATCCTGACGCGACAGCCGTGGTCCCGGGTACTGACGACGCCAAGCTCATCTATGATCCCAACAACATCCGTCTGGATCGCGGAACCGGCAGCAATGATGTGCGCCATCGTTTCATTCTCAGTGGCGTATGGGAGCTGAACTATGCGCAAGGCATCCAGAACCGCCTCCTGAAAGGCTTGCTGGAAGACTGGCAGCTTGCCGGGATCCTCAATGCCCAGAGCGGCCTGCCCTATACCGCGCTGGTCAACTCCGACCTCAATAACGACGGCAATAACCGCAACGAGCGTGCTCCCGGTTTCGGGCGCAATACCTTCCGGATGCCCGCATTTTTTACAGTGGATCCACGCGTGGCCCGCACCATTCGCATGACAGAGAGGGCGAAGCTGCAGCTTATTGCTGAGGCATTTAACGTTCTGAACCATCAGAACATCACCGGTGTCCGCACAACCTTCTTCTCCTTGGCCGCCGGGCAGTTGGTTCCGCAAACGGTGAGCGCTGTGGGCATCAACGCGTTCGGCATTCCGTCCTCAGCCAATGTTAATGGCCAGGGCAATGTTGGTCGCGTGCTTCAGTTCGCTGCCAAGGTTAGCTTCTAAGACGGTTACAGACTTAAACCAGTGGAGGCCCTGGACTCTGTCCGGGGCTTCTGCTTTCCGGGGCCTGACTTGCCGACAACTGGAGTACTCACGAAGGACACATCGCAAGCAAAATCAAACACCTACCACTGAGACACGGAGGCACTGAGAAAGCACGGAGAAACCTTATCCGCATAAATTCCGCGGTCAAGTTGCGTCTTTGCGACTTTGGATGGGACAATCATTGCTATGAAAAAATCGGCAATGTTGATGGGATGTATTTTAGGGCTTGGAATTGTGCTGCAATCTGGATCCGCTTCAGCCCAAGGCGCTGCAGCCGGCCAGGGTACCGCTAAGGGTAAAGGCAGCGCCACGAGCAAAGGGCCAGCAACTGGCAAGAGCGCTGCAGCGGGCAAACATAATCTGGCGGCGAAAACTTCGTCCACGGTAACTTTGAAAGACAAGAGAGACAAGCTCAGCTACGCCCTGGGCATGAATCTGGGAACGAAATTGAAGCAGGACAAAATCGATGTTGAGGCGAACGCCCTGGTGCAGGGGCTGAAGGACACGCTCGCGGGCAGCAAACCACTGATGACGGAAGATGAAGCGCGTGCCACGTTAATGCAATGGCAGGGCGAGCTCCAGGCAAAACAAGAGGAGAAAATGAAGCAAGCAGCCGATTCGAACAAAAAAGAAGGCGAAACATTTCTGGCAGCGAACAAGACAAAAGAGGGAGTGGTCACACTGCCCAGCGGACTTCAGTACAAGATTGTCACTGAAGGGACCGGACCCAAGCCGACTGCCAGCGACACGGTGGTTTGCAATTACCGGGGTACGCTCATCAACGGCACGGAGTTCGATAGCTCCTATAAGCGTGGCCAGCCTGCAACTTTCCCAGTCGCACGGGTCATCAAGGGCTGGACGGAAGCGCTGCAACTCATGCCGGTGGGATCGAAGTGGCAGCTCTTTATTCCCTCTGATCTGGCCTACGGCGAACGTGGCGCGGGGGGCGATATTGGTCCCAATGCCACACTCATCTTTGAGGTGGAAGTGATCTCGATTCAGGGGAAGTAGTGGGCGGCGGGCGCAACAACACATATGGCAAAGCGCAAGGTCCCTCCGATCTACCCGCGCTGGCGCGCGAGTCGACCTTTGATTTGATGACGGGTTGGTTTTTTCTGGACATTTTCATGAATAATCCGGGCTAGGACAGGCCATGCCCTGACACAAATCGACGTCTAATGGCGAGTTTTTCCCCAAGATATGAAGCCCGTGCCTCTTTCTCCCAATACGATCAGCCCCGGATGCAAATCCACATCAAGCAGGCCGATGAAATCTTGCGCATTCGTTGTAACAACCGCAAAGTCGTGTTCCAAAGCGTACTTCCATATCACATGATCGGCGCTCGCCCGCGGGTCGGCTCGTGGCAGGAGTTTCCCGAGCTTTCTTGGTGCGCGTACAAGAAGCGAAAGGCCGTTCTTCCGGCCAAACCAAACAAAAGGCCCCGGTATTAATCGGGGCCTCATGATTGTTGTTGCACTTGATTGTGTATTGTTTTTAGTTCTTTGCGCAACGCTCTCAAAAGTAATCGTGGTTCAGTTCTCGCCCGCCGGCCTGCTGGCTGGCGGCGTGCCTACGGCGTCGGGATAGAGATAACTGCCTCGCTCAGTGTTGCTCTTTTCCTCTTCGACCGGGATACGGTGGGCATTGGCGAAGTCGTCGTGGCGCACGCCGGTCACCTGCCAGGAGACTTTGGAGCCCGGTTTGCCGCCGGCGATCTTGAAGCGATTGCCGGAAATTTCCGTGGCTATGTGGAGATTTGGGCCAGGCGCGCCCATGGCAGTTAACTGGTATCGAAAGGCCTGGTTCAACGCCTGAAACCACTCCGGAAGAGTGACCCAGGCCTGGCCTTTACTATCGAGCACTGCCACGCCATCGTAGATATTCTTCATGTCGGGACTCTCTACGAAAGAGTGATAGAGGTACTTGTTGGTGGGATCAAGGGGGTGGTCAATCTTGAAAGACCCGCCGCCCTTGGAGAGTGTGCCGCTGACGTTGAGGTTCCCGGTGATGGTGTTGTTGCCCGCTGGATCAAGAACCAGGCGTGAGGCGCCGGTCAGGTCCTGATAGGCCGTCGCCTGCACTGCTCCGGTACCCAATACGCGGAAGGCAGGATTGAATGTGTTGCCGCCATCCGGACTGGTTGCGGCGACAATCAACCTGCATGTAGGAGAGCCACTGCACCCGTTGCTGAGGTTGACGAAAGCTCCTCCGACCGCACCGGCCGCCAGGGCGACACCGCGCACGCCATTGCCGCTGGGACTCTTGCTAACACCGCGAACTCCCACCGTGAATCCATTGCCTTGAGTGCCGCCGGTAGTATCGTCAGCTACGCCATTTACGCCATAACCGTTAGGGCCTGCGATCCTTCCTGCCAAACCTACAGTAAAGCCGGCATCGGTGGTGTCGGTGGCCAGAGCGAAAACGCCAACGCCGTTGGGGCTGGCGGTTTGTCCTTGCACGCCGATATTGCCGATGGTTCCCGTTGTCCCTCCAGTGGTATCGGTGGCATTGCCGAACACAGCAACCCCGCCAGGACTATTGGTGTTTCCCTGCACACCGATCGGCATGCCAGCATCCGTGGTGTCGGTGGTCTGGCCGAATACTCCAATGCCGGTGGGACTGTGTGTCCTGCCTACGACTCCGGCGGCCAGATCTCCGGGTTGTCCGCCGGTGGTATCAGTGGCTTCCCCTACTACGCCCCGCCCTTCCGGACCTGCTGCCTGGCCGAAAATTGCCCGCGAGAAACCTCCGACGCTGTTGTCGGTGGCAAGAGCAGTAAAAGCAGTTGCGCCAGCAGCACTAGTACTTGCTATTAAAGCAACACCAGAGGTATTTGTTGCAACAAGCGGGCTTGTAAAGGTCTTGGCTCCCGAGATTGTTTGAGCCGAGGTCAGATCAACAAAGCCCGTAGGCATCGGTCCGGGAGGGCCTTGTGGTCCCTGCGGTCCTGGGACTCCTTGCGGTCCCGCTGGTCCGGGAGGGCCTTGTGGTCCCTGGGTTCCCAAAATGGGGTTGCCGTTCAGGTCCTCGTAACTGTTCGCCTGCACCGCTCCCGTGCCCAACACGCGGAAGGCAGGATTGAATGTGTTGCCGCCATCCGGGCTGGTTGCGCCAACTATCAACTTGCACGTGGACGAGCCACTGCACCCGTTGCTGAGATTGACGAAAGCTCCTCCGACTGCACCCGCCGCCAGGGCCACACCGCGTACACCATTGCCACTGGGACTCTTGCTAACACCGCGAACACCCACGGTGAAGCCATTGCCCTGAGTGCCGCCGGTAGTATCGTCGGCCACACCATTTACGCCGTAACCGTTGGGGCCTTTGACCTTGCCCGTCAGGCCTGTGGTGAAGCCGGTATCGGTTGTGTCAGTGGCGAGCGCGAAAATGCCAACGCCATTCGGGCTGGCGGTTTGTCCTTGAACGCCAATAGAGCCACCGGTTCCAGTCGTTCCGCCAGTGGTGTCCCTGGCTTCTCCTCGTACTGCAACGCCGTTCGGACTGTTGGTGATTCCTTCAACGCCAGACGGCGAACCGGTATCGGTGGTATCAGTTGTGTTGCCGAAAACTCCGGCGCCTGTGGGGCTTTGCGTTGTGCCTACAACTCCAGCCGCCAGGTTTCCTGGTTGTCCTCCGGTGGTGTCTGTGGCTATGCCGACTACGCCGCGTCCTTCAGGTCCTGCCGCCTTTCCGAGAATTGCACGCGAAAAACCGCTGGCATCGGTGGCAATGGCAGCAAGAGTCGTGCCGCCGGGAGCGCTACCGGTGGCCAGCAAAGCCACGCCGGAATTGTTGGAGGCCGTCACTGTGGTGGTAAAGGTCTTGGCTCCGGATATGGTTTGGGCCGAGGTGAGATCAACAAACCCTGTGGGCGCGGCTCCCGCGGGCCCTGGTGGTCCTTGAGGCCCAGCCGGCCCTGCCGGCCCTTGTACACCCTGAGATCCTGCAGGTCCGATCAGTCGGATATCCAGTTGCGGATAATGAGAGGTGGACATGTTCTCTTTGCTGTCCAGGAGGAGCGTAGTCGTGGGCGTGTGTGGAAACAAGGCGACTCCGTTGTTCGGCTGTGCGCCATCCAGCCAATCCTTGACCAAGCCGGTTATGTCAATGCTCAAGAAATTGTTGTGCTGTGCGAGCGGGACCGGAACGCCCGGCACTTCGATTGTCCCCAGCGCAGGGGCGTTGTTGTGAGTAAGGGTCTTCTCACTCCAGGGGCCGTTGACGCGGAAAACATCGACCGAACCGGAACTGCCGACTGGGTCAACCCATACGATCAACGTGGCCTTGGCTACGTCGTGGCCATGGGTTCCGGCAGGCAGATTTGACAGGTCGAAACGAATATAGCTGTTTGCGGTGGGACCTACGCTCAAGACAATCTGCGAGCCGTGGTGGGCGTTGGGGGCGGTCGAAGATGTATAAGCATCATCTGAAACCACTTGCGCATGCATTATCGATGAACAAAACCAGGCCAGCATGAAAACTGTGGCCGTAACCAGGGATTTGCTTCTCCTCATCATTGTGTACCTCTCCCGTTCAGTAGCTATTCGCCCAGGCGTCCGCAGCTCGTTGGCAGCGATCTTCCCAAGAATGGCGAAGCTTGCGCGCCACCTTAAGAGCTTCTAAGCAGCGCGTCAATGGATCGAGGAAGAAAAGAACATTCCCATGTAAGTAGCTGAAAAAGATAGGCTTAATTAATTGTCTGCCTAGCAGTGATTGGCCGCTGCCGAGGCGAAAACGGCGAACCGAACAAGTTGTAGAAAACGCAAGGGCCGGTTCTGGCTAAAGCGAAAACCGATTTAGCCACGAATTAACGCGAATGAACACGAATCGGCATGTGGTACCGAGAGTCTCTGGTTCTCGCAACCATCCCACCCGGGATGGTTGGGGCTGATACAAGTCTCCACGCGAAATGACCCACTACCCGAATTCCTTAAGTGAACCGTATTGGGGCTGACTTCGTAACGCGCCTCCCCTACCCCAACACGCGGAAGATCATCGCGTGTTGGGGGCCCCCGGCTCCGGCGCCGAGCACATTGAAGTTACAGCAGGTTTTGATTGCCGTATATGATTCTTCCAAGCAATTCCAAAACCGGGTCGCCGGAGCCCCAGGTGCACATGCTGTTCGATGCGTTTCTGTCCAGAGTTTCTGGTTCACGCAACCATCCCGGCGGGACAGTGGACTGTTACACTTCTGGCCTGGGCCGCAGTCACACAAAGAGTGAACTGTCATAAGGCACGCTGGAGAAAGAACAAGATTTTTAAGCACTGGTAGTTGTGGAGTGATTCTTGAAAATAGATGTGACAGTCCGCCCTGGCGAATCAAGGTTGGAACCATCTGAGAAGGGCCCGTTGGAGGGGAATGCCACTCCCTTTCCGGGTAGCGTTGAGGCAACCGTCGCGCATTCCAAACAGCGCGTGATTGGTAGCAAGCAGCGGCTTTCAGAGTCGGTGTTGTGGCAGATCCAGCGTAACTTCTACTCCAAGCATAGTGGCCAGGCGTGGCGTGCCGGTACTCTGCCACTCGAGATCACCAGTAACCCGTTGATTGCCCGCGCTTATGCCCGCGTCATTTACGGGTTCTGGAAAGACTCCGGGCGGGCTGCCGGGAGCCCGTTGCGAATCCTGGAGCTTGGGGCCGGACATGGCCGCTTCGGATATCTGTTTCTTTGCGCGTTTGAAGAGCTGCACCGGCGGCTCTCTCCGCCGGGAGCGGTGTTTCAGTACGTGATGACGGACGGCTCCGAAACCAATCTTGAATTCCTTATGTCGCATCCCAAGCTTCAACGATTTGTGGACGCAGGGGTGCTTGAATTTGCTCTCTTTGACGTGGAGAGGGATGGTTCGCCTCGGCCCGCTAAGCCTGGGAACGCTTTTGCAGGCGGCCAAGCTGCAGGGCCGGTTGCCGTGATCGCAAATTATCTGCTCGACAGCATTCCGGCAGATGCGTTCTACGTTAAGCAGGACGAACTATTTGAAAGGCTCGTTACGGTCCAGGCTGCAGACTCCTGGCCGGATTGGACCGATCCTGGCCTGCTTTCGAAATTGTGCATCTCCTGCACAAATCATCCGGTACAAGCCGACTATTATCCTGAGCCAGGTTGGAACCACATTCTTGAGCAGTACCGGAAAGTTCTGGCCGAAGCGAGCCTGCTTTTCCCGGTTGCCGCATTGCGCTGCATCGAGCGTCTGCATCGCGCTGCCGCAGGCAATTTCCTTCTGCTAGCGGCGGACAAGGGCGCGATCCACGAAGATGAGCTGTTGCCGGAAGAGGGAATTCCCGGGATGGCAGTCCATGCGCAGGGCTGCTTTTCACTCGACGTAAATTTCGACGCCATTGCCAGGTATTTCCGCTCTCTTGGCGGTGTTGTGTTGAACACACCCCAGCATGCCGTGAATCTCAATGTGGTGGCATTTGTCGTGATTCAGGCAAACCTGATCCCGCCAAACCTGATCCAGCCAAATCAGGGCCAGCCAAATCAAGGCTGTGCAGAGACCTCGCAAGCATTCGAGGATTTTGTTCACAGGAATGGGCCGGACGACTTTTTCACTCTTGAGGGCGCCCTTGAATCGGTTGAGCCGGAACTGACTCTGGACCAGATTCTGGCTTATTTGCGTGCTAGCGCCTGGAACCCGAAGGTGTTTCTCGATTCTTTTTCGGTCATTATGCGTGCTATCCCGCAAGCCACGGCCCCCAACAAGCAGGACCTTTACCAGGCGGCCCTCAGAATCTGGGACGCATATTATTCCATTGGGGAGGAGACTGACCTTGAGTTTCATCTTGGTGTGTTGCTGCTCGAGACAGGATTTTGCAAGGAGGCCATGCACTTCTTCAGGGATTCGGTCAGCACGCATGGTCCCCAGTGCGCCACCAGCTACAATTTGGGGCTCTGTTTCTTTGGCTTGGGCCAAATGAAGGAGGCGCTTGCGCAAATGGACGAAGCGCTAAAGTTTGACGATGGATACGAGTTGGCAAGAGCGATGCGCACCAGCCTTATGTCCGCGCTCGGCCAGTCCGGATGAGAGAATTCGCGTTCAAATCCTCTCCCCAACCAATATTTTCATTAACTTGTGGGTTGGGACTGGGGAGAATTTCAGAGAATCAACGCGCCTATAAAACATTACTAAAATAATCTTCCACACGACAAAACAGGTGTAGAATGGCGAGCAGTTTTAAGCTCCCCCCAAAAGCCCAAGTTAGCCCCCCCATTGAAGTTGCGGAAGATGTATGCACACGTGATCTCGGTTGAGGTTCTGCCATTGCATCGGCACACGCCGAGGGACGCAGGACTGTTCTTTTCTCTATAAGAACGACCTTGAAGAAGGATTTATGAGGAGGAGTATCGCGATGTACAACTGGCTGATTTCTGTCCCTGCCAGCGCAAAGAAAGACCGCTCTATTGCGCTGGGCGTTGTTGTCCTGGTTGGCATGGCTCTTTTCGCCGCCATAGCATTTCCTGCCGGCGCAGCCCTTCCGGCGGTCAATCCGCCGACGCGCGGGGGCAAGGCGGCGCTGGTTCCTGCCAGGACCGCAGGCATGCTGCGATCATCGTCACCGGCGCGGCAGTCCGCACAGCATTCGGGAGGCAGTATCCGGCTGGCGGAGCCCCGTTCAATTACGCCGAACTATGTTGGCGCGGACGGAGCGGCATCTTCGTTGTCGCCTGATGTGGAACTGCCAGGCCAAGGTCGTGATGTGGAACTGCCAAGCCAAGATGGTGGTGTCGCACGGTCAATCCGACGGCTGGGTGTCGCACGTCCGAGCCAAGATCGTGGTCCGGGCGAGCAAGCTGTGCCGCCGACGCGGATTCTTTCTTCGCGTCAAGCTAGAGCGCTTTCGCTCGTTTCCGCAGATTTCAATGGAGATGGTATTGCCGACCTTGCGGCCGGATACGCTGCGCCCCATGGCGGCGGGATTATCGCTGTGCATTACGGCAGCCTGGACGCATTCGCGCCCCAGAGCGACGCCGCATTCCAGGCCATTGGCCGCGGTGAGTTTCCTGCGTCTTTCTTGCCGGAGGCCCGCGTCTTTTCAGTGCCAGTCGCTCCAGATCTTCTGGCTGTGGGAAATCTCACGGGAAGTGGAACCAACGATCTGGTGGTTGCCGCACGCGGCGCAAGTGTTCTGTACGTCCTCCCAGGAGACGGCCATGGGAGCTTCCGTGCGCCGCAGGTTGTTAATCTGGCCGGTGGAGTTACGGCCATTGGTGGAGGAAGACTTGACCGCACCAGTCCCTCCAGTGACTTGATTGTGGGTATCTCCAGTCCCGACGGTCCATCATTGCTGGTTTATCGTGGGGCGTCAAAGGGGCCGAAATTGCTGGCCCATTACTCCCTGGGCGGTCCCGTTTCCTCCATCGCTTTTGGCAACCTGACAGCGGGGGCCGGAGCCGATGCCGCGGTGGTGGCCGACGGCGACCTCTTTATTCTGAGTTCGACGTCTTCTTCCTCTTCTTCCTCTGCTTCCTCGTCTTCCATGCAATTGGAACGGGTTACGTTGCCGATTACCGCGGCCGCAGTCGCGCTGGGTTCGTTCGTCTATGACCGTGAGGGGCGGATGCAGATGGCGCTACTGAGTCCGGACGGCTCTGTTCATCTCGTGGTCCGTTCTGGAATCGATTCACGGCCTTTGACGCCCCAGGAGCGCACGGCAGTTTTCCTGGCAGCCGCGCGTGGGCTGCCTGATCCCGTGGTTCCTGCGCCGGATCCGAAGGAAGGTTGGAAGATCCTTGAAAGTTTCAGTGTAGGCACCCCCGGCCCGTTGCCGGTGATGTTCCGGACC
>DATMMY010000056.1:0-7228 GCA_035569515.1 Candidatus Solibacter sp.
CCCTAGTTGCTGGGCCACATCCACGTCCGAGCGTCCTGCCGCGGACAGCAACACAATCCGGGCGCGCAACACCATTTGCTGTTCCGAGGTCTTCCTGCGAACGATGTGTTCTAACGTATTCCGATCCGATTCACTGACAACGACTTCGCTGAGCGTCGATTTCACGACCGGCACTGTATCACAGCGCCTCTCGAATGTATAGACATTTATGAGACACTACACTAGCTTCAATTTGCGCGTTCCTCTCTTGCTGTGAGAGCTCCGGTAAATGGTTGTCGGTCATCACCTTCAGAGTCGCATGTGCGAGCGGTTCCTGCACACCTTCGGATTCTCTCCGTTGGCATTGCACTGCTTCAGTTCGGGATGTGCTTCTAAAATAGATACTTCCTCCATTCCGGAACCTTGCATTCCTCAGACCTAAGCGTGGTCCAATGCGCCGATTGGAGACGGCCGCATTGGCTCCACGTTGGTTCGCCAACTCTGTAAACTCTCAATGTGAGCGCCGCCAAAGGCGAAGACGGCCCGGGAAAGTCGCGTGTCTGGACCTGCGTAACTGCAAAGTCATTCTGACGATCTCAACATTCCCGGAGCACACGCCGCATTTCTAGCTTCGCTTCTTCCTTTACCGTTCATGCCTAATCGGCGGCGAATTCTTTGTCCTGCGAAAAGTTGATCTTGGTGATCTCCCAGCCAAGCCCCTCCACTACGCCAGTACCATAAGCCAAGTCTGCTCTTCTGAAGTGCCAGATTTGCCGTTCCTGGATGTGGTCCGGCACGTCCTTCATACTGGCAACAATGTTGCCGATCAGCCGCTTACGTTCGTCGGGCTTCATCAGCCGGAAGAGATTTCCCGGCTGGGTATAGTAATCGCCGTCCAGCCGGTGGTTATGACGGTCCACCGAACCGGAAATCGTCCGCGGGCGCTCTCGATAGACAGAATTCTCGACTGGACCATTGAGGCTGTTGGGCTCATAATTCGGCGCTGATCCGGAGTTGCCGTCGAAGCGCATCGCCCCATCACGATGATAAGTGTGGATTGGGCATTGTGGCCGGTTGACGGGCAGCGCATCATAATTGACGCCCAGGCGGTAGCGGTGGGCGTCAGGATAGGAGATCAGCCGTGCCTGAAGCATCTTGTCCGGTGAGTACCCCATGCCCGGGACAATATTCCTGGGCTCGAATGCTGCCTGCTCCACTTCAGCGAAGTAATTCTCCGGATTGCGGTCAAGCACCAGTTCGCCAACCTCGACCAGCGGGTAGTCATTGTGCGGCCATACCTTCGTAAGATCGAAAGGATTGAGGTGGTAATTCTCCGCCTCTTTTTCCGGCATGATCTGCACGCTCACGCGCCACTTGGGGAAATCCCCTTTCTGAATGGCATCGAACAGGTCCCGTTGCGCGTAGTCCGGGTCCTTACCCTTCATCTCATCAGCCTGTTCACGGGTGAAATTTCTGATGCCTTGTTTCGTTTTGAAGTGCCATTTCACGTAGAACAACTCGTTGCTGGAGTTGATGAGGCTGTAGGTGTGGCTGCTGAAGCCGTCCATGTGCCGGTAGCCGTCGGGGGTACCGCGGTCAGAGAAAAGAATAGTGACCTGATGAAGCGATTCGGGCGAGAGAGACCAAAAGTCCCACATCATTGTTGGTGACTTGAGGTTGGTCTCTGGATCTCGTTTCTGGGTGTGAATGAAGTCGCCAAACTTCAACGGGTCGCGAATGAAAAAGACCGGGGTGTTGTTGCCTACCATGTCCCAATTGCCCTCTTCGGTATAGAACTTGAGCGCAAAGCCTCGGGGATCGCGTTCGGTGTCCGCCGAGCCCTTCTCGCCACCGACCGTTGAGAAGCGGATAAATGCAGGAGTGCGTTTGCCGGCGTTGGCAAAGAGCCCGGCACTGGTGTACCTGGGCATGTCCGCGTTGGTGCACACAAAGTAGCCATAGGCGCCGGAACCCTTGGCATGGACAACGCGCTCGGGGATACGCTCACGATTAAAATGCGCCATCTTTTCAAAGAGCAGAAAGTCTTCAAAAACGATCGGGCCGCGAGGGCCGACCGTCAGCGAATTCTGATTGTCGCCCACTGGGCGGCCTGCTGTGGTGGTGAGTTGCTTCTTTTCCATTGACTGTCCTTTTTTTTTTCGATTTATCTTTCAGTTTTTAGAGTAGGGGACTTGGATCATGGGAGGAAGCCCGGCGAGCCGATGTGTGAAATTGAAAGTAACGATGAGACGTCTTCGCGCATCTGTAATCAATAGAGGTCTAATGGAAATCCATCAACTCCGCTACTTTTATGCTGTAGCGCGTGTCAGGAGTTTTACGCGCGCTGCGGAGGAATTAGGCATCGGCCAGTCCTCGCTGTCTCAACAGATCCGCACATTGGAGAAGAAGATTGGAACTCCGTTGTTTGAGCGTCTTGGACGGTCAGTGCGGCTGACCGCCTGTGGAGAGGCCCTGCGGGAGCCGGCGCAGAGTATTCTGCAGCAGGTAACCATGGCGGAAAATTCACTGGCCAATCTCCGTGATGGCGTGCGCGGCCGCCTGCGGATCGGTGTGATTCCAACTATTCTGCCTTACTGGATTGCGCCCCGCATTGCGGATTTTCGCAATGCGTTTCCGGACGTTGATCTCCAGTTGTTTGAGGACCAGACTCCTCGCCTGGTTGAACAATTGCAGTCAGGCGATCTTGACATTGCGGTGGCGAGTCTGCCTGTCAAGAACCCGGACATAATATGCAGCGAGCTTTTTCGAGAACCCCTGCTGCTTGCAGTCCCTAAGGACCATCCTCTTGCCGGGAATCTGGCGGTAGATCTGGGTGCCTTCCTGGATGAGCCGCTACTCATGCTTAAGGAAGGACATTGCCTGCGCGACAATGTTTTGATGGCCTGTACCCGGTCGAAAGCGGAACTCCGGTCGATCTTCGAGACCAATCAACTTGAAAGTATCTTTCAGCTCATTCAGTCGGGCTTTGGAGTGACTCTGGTGCCCGCGATGGCGTGCTCGCATGGCGTGGGTTGTGCTCTCCTCCGGTTGAAGTCCAGCCCTTACAGAAGAGTCGGTTATCTGCGAGCCCGGCGACATGTACCTACCAGGCCCATGCGTGAGCTCACTTCCTGGTTACGTAGGGTCGCAGGCGAAGTAACAGCAAACCAGGAGCAAAATATCTCTTCCACTGTGTGAACCTCCGCTTACACAAGCAGAATGCCTAAAGCTCAAGAATGCCTACGTCTAAGCGGTGTGTGCATCTCCAATACCGGCTACAATGACGGAATGGGCGCCCAAAGGACGGCTGACAGATCGCCAGGCCAAATGTAAACGCGTGGAGAACAAGCGACGGTGAGTCCGGACTTGTTTCCGGCGTAGAGTGGAGTTTTAAAAATTAAGAAGGGGCTCTGATGGCCACAATTACTGCGGTGCACGTCGTGTTGAGCTTGTTGGGGATCGGCTCGGGATTTGTTGTCATGGTCGGGCTGCTGATGGCGAAACGGCTCGAAGGCTGGACTTCGCTCTTTCTGGCAAGTACATTGGCGACCAGCCTGACCGGGTTCTTGTTTCCCTTCCACAAATTCTTGCCGGCTCATGGAGTCGGCATCATTTCGTTGCTGGTGCTGGGAGCTGCGATCGTGGGGCTCTACGCCCGCCACACCGTTGGTGCCTGGCGTTGGATTTACGTGGTCAGCGCCGTAGTTGCGCTCTACCTGAATGTCTTTGTGCTGGTCGTTCAGGCATTTGAGAAGGTCCCGGCCTTGAAAGCGTTGGCTCCAACGCAATCCGAGCCGCCGTTTTTAATTGCCCAGCTCGTGGTTATGGCCCTTTTTGTAGTGCTTGGCGTTGTTGCGGTGAAGAGATTCCCCATCCAGCCGGTCCGCGCCACTTGAGTGGACGGCTAACATCGGAGGCGGACAGCTTCGACGCGCACTCGGACCAGCAAACGTTAAGGCACTCAAAACATTAAGGCACTCAAAGTAGAGAGGGATTGAGGAGCTTCTCCGCCCGGGAGATCGGGAGATCCGGTTCTGTTGTCGCTACACCAATGATTTCGCACGCTCATTCTGCGCCTTTAACGGTTTTTGCAAGCTCCACGCGTCCGGCTGCCCGCTTCGCATGGCTAACACTTGGCTACAACATTGCCGTGATCCTTTGGGGAGCGTATGTGCGGGCCACTGGATCCGGCGCAGGCTGCGGGAACCACTGGCCTCTGTGTAACGGCGACATCCTGCCCAAAACGCCGCAAGCGCAAACGCTCATCGAATTCATGCATCGTGTAACCAGCGGAATGGCGCTCATCATGGTGTGCTCTCTCTTTATCTGGTGCTGGCGCAAAACATCGAAAGGCGATTGGGCGCGCTACTCGGCTCTCGCTGGGCTCGTTCTTCTTTTCAATGAGGCCATTCTTGGAGCGCTGCTTGTTGTGTTTGAGCATGTCGCGCAGGACCGATCCGCGGGGCGTGCCTTTTTTCTATGTTTGCATTTCGGCAACACACTAATACTTCTTGCCGCACTGGCGCTGACCGCAAAGTGGCTTTCGAATGGAGAGCGTCACTTTGTGGTTATCAAGAAGCCACGTGACGTGATGGCGATTGGACTAGGCCTGGTTGCAACCATGAGCATTGGAATCACTGGCGCATTGGCTGCTCTTGGCGACACGATCTTTCCTGCTGTCTCCCTGCGATCCTCGCTCCTGCAAGACTTTTCATCAGGCAGTCACGCCCTCTTGCGCTTGCGGCTTCTCCATCCTGCAGCGGCAATGACAGGCGCTCTTTATGTTCTGTGGGTCATTCTGAAAAATTCAGGGAAGCGTGGCCGCCTCTCATGGACGGTCCTGTTTCTTGTTGGCACGTTAGTAGCGCAGGTTGGCCTTGGGGTTGTGAATGTAGTGCTACTGGCTCCTGTGTGGTTGCAGATTGTGCATTTGTTTGTCGCAGAGTTGTTCTGGATTTTGCTCGTGCTTGCCTCGGCAGATCTGCTGTTGGCGTCGCAAGAGTCAATGAGTGTAAAAGGCTGAGGAGGCCCATCCCCAATCGGGCCTCCTCAGGAACAAAGATGGTTAGTTGTTACCGTCAATGCGGGCAGCAACCATGGTGTAACTGCCTGCGTTGAAGAAGATGAGGCCGCGTACGCGGAGGGTCGCTCCAGCCGCGGGTGTGACCTTCTGCTGAGTGCCGTTCACAATGGTGACCGCCACCGAAGTCTTGCCCGTGAGGCTGGCGAAAGCCGACGTCGGGCTGATGTTGAGAGTGAAGCCCGATGAACCGGGCGCGGGTGAGGCCGCCACGGTGCCGATCAACGCCTGCTCGCGCAGCTTGATCTTGTCGGCGACCATGGGCGTAGTGGCCGCGCTAGCGGTGTTGGCCTGGATGCGCTGACCCTTGCCGATGTGGCCGGCATCAAAAGGCGGAGTACTTCCAAGATTGAGCTTGTCAGCTCGTACCTGGAACTGCGTGTTGTTGTTGATCCCCAAATCCACCGTAACGGGCGCATTACCTTGCCCTTCCGAATCCACCTGGTGGGCAATGGTAATCTGCGTGGCCGGGTTTCCGGTGACTGCGGTGATAATGCCTTCCGATTCCTGATTGTTGTTACTGGCGTCCTCTTCCAGTGAAACCTTAGTGGCAAGCTTGGTGCCATCGGACTTGGTTACGCCGTCCACTTCAACGATGTCACCCACCTTCAACTGCGAGAGTGAGCTGATGGCGTCCTTGAACTTCGTATTGCTGTCTGTGACAAAGGTGATGGTGCTTTGAGCTGTCTGGATGGTGAAGTTGGGAGCATTGATGGTTGTGACCTTGCCGTGGACATCTTCGACCTCTCCATTATCGTCGTTCTCGTTGTTCTGGTCGCCCACGGTAGAGGTGGTCACGTTGAATTTCGCGGCCACGGTCGCTGAGGTTACAGGGTTGCCATTCAAGGTGACTGAATTGGCGAGATCCAGGTCAAAGTTGATGACCGTGGAGTTGGAGTTGGTGATGGTGATGGCCGGGCTGAAGGTTACGGTGATCGTGGATGAAGAAAGAGTCGCCGGAACCTTGGTCGGCACTCCGCTGTTGACCACAACTACTTCAGGATTGGAAACGGAAAGGGTTGCTCCCGAGTATGTGCCGGCTGGAATATTCACTACCGCGAGCGGTTCGAAAGTGCCGGCCTGGTGGACGAATTCGACTGTAGCTGGCTTTGATAGCAGATTCCCGGTAGTGGCGGTGCCACCGCTGCCGGTCAGGGTAACAGCGCTGATCATGAGCTCAAATTTAAGAATCTGGTCGTTGACCGCGTCCCCGGTGTTGAGAGTTGCGTTCGCCGCTGTGGCCGTCGTGGGCTTGATGCCGTTGGCGGTGGTGCCTGATCCGCAACCTGCCAGGAACAGGCCCAACAGGGCGGTTGTGATTGTGCAAATTAGAATTTTTTTCATTGCGCCTCCAAAATAAGTTTTCCGGGCTCGCTCTAAGTCGCCGCCCTGGTGGTGTGGGAACGTTGTGTGGGAACCCTGTGGCGTTCTTCCTTGTCAGCAGGGGCCACGAGCAGAGTGTGATCTGCAGGATGTTTCAATGCAGGTTGCAGGCCATTTGCCGCATGGAAGCTAACTCCTTTGTCGTGAGTCAATCGGGACGAGCATGCGGAGACTTAAGTGGGTTGGTGCGACTCACCGGTGTATTCGTTGGACACATCGATGAAATCTGGGCTTCCGATTACGGTAGGCGTAGAACCGTTACAAACGATCTGAACAAGCAATTTGATATCGGACCAGCGATGCAATCTTGGAGCGCCGCAGTCCCCCGACTGCTGGCATCAATCTCAATTGACAGAGATTTGTTTCAACCGCTTCTGAAACGATCTATAGCGGTTTTAGATTTACTGTAGTCCAGGCACCGGTGGAAGAACGGCCCTTCAGAGCCTGTCCTGAGGTTGAGCCGAAGAGCTTGTCCTGAGCCAGGCGAGGGAAGCCGTGTTCAGAAGCACAAATACAAGGGGCTTTAGCCTAATGTCACTTACTTTGCACATTTTTGTGCTTTGGGTTACGAAAACTTTTCCGCAAGCTGTTTAGCCCTGTGTTCCAATCGAGATTGCTTCAAGTCCTTCAAAAAGGCCAGCTGCACCTATTTTCTAAATGCGAGAGCAGGCAGTTCAAAAATTGTCTTGACCCTCCAGAGGCTCGTGAGCAGCCAGCAGCGTGATTCTCGTGGACCTGAAGAGCAGCGGAGCAGTTTCCTTCCAGGACAGGCTCTTCGCTGCCGCT
>DATMMY010000057.1:0-3809 GCA_035569515.1 Candidatus Solibacter sp.
CTTGAGCTTCGGTCTGGACTGGCGTCGGAGCGGGATTCTCCATTGAGCTATCGGGCCTCGGGGTGTAGACCGGGGTGTGAGCCTGGGTGTGATCTAACGCCATGGAAGATCATTGGACTGTCGCTGATGGGGTTTCGTGAGCAGTTGGGGCACCGAAAGGCCACTCCTTTCGCCGCCAGGAACGAATGAAGAAGATAATCAGGCCCGCCGCCACGATTGCCAGGGAGTAACGCACCTCGCGCATCCACTCCTTACGTACGCGCAACACGTACAGAAATCCAACAACGGCCAACAGCGCGGGAAGCGGGTAGAGCCACATGCGAAAGGGACGTGGAAAATCCGGACGGCGCAGGCGCAGCCAGAGCAGGCCGGCAATCTGCAGCACAAACTGGGTGCTGATGCGTATCACCACCAGCGCAGCCACAACATCGGCCAGACGGAACACACAAAACGCAGCCGCCAGGCATCCCAGGGTCAGCAGCGAAACATGGGGGAACTGCTGCTGGGGATGGATGCGAGAAAACGGCCGGAAGTAGTTGCCGTCGACGGCGGCCGCATATGGAACACGCGAGTACCCGAGTATCAGCGAAAAGACGGATGCGAAGGCAGTCCAGATAATCAGCACGGCCACCACGCTCCCGGCCCAGTTGCCATAGACCCTTTGCATGAGAGTGGCAGCGACATAGACCTTGTTTTCCGCCCCCGCAGCCTGTTGCAGCTCTTGCCAGGGAATCACGCCCAGGATACTGATATTCATGACCAGATAAAGAGCGCCCACCACCAGGATGGAATAGATGACCGCTTTGGGAATGTTCCTTTCCGGGAAGCGCACCTCAGCGCCCAGAAAGCAGACGTTGTAATAACCCCAGTAGTCGTAAAAGCTCAGCAGCATGGCTGAACCCAGCCCGGTAAAGAATCCCCAGGAAAGCTGAAATGCGCCCGGGGGAAAGCTGAATGCTCGCGCCGCGCTGAAATGCGTGAGCCCGGCAAAGATTACCCACAACACCGTGGCAATCACCCCTACCCAAAGCAACTTTGAAAGCTTTCCTATGATGGCAATTCGCCGGTACAGCAGAAACACCGCCAGAGCGCAACAGCCCATGGCGACGAAGGTGGCATTGGTGATGAGCACCCGCATGTGGAATTCACCGAGCAGCGCCACATCGGGTGAAAACGTCCGATCAAGATAAACATGGGCCAGTCCCGGCAAGAGATACGTTGCATACTGCGAGACACCCAGGCATCCTGAAGCTATCGAGAGTGGCGCGCTGAAGGTAAGCTGCCACACAAACAAAAACGACATGAGCCGGCCCAGCGTCCGCGCGCCGTAGCTCTCTTTCAAATACTGGTAAGAGCCGCCCGCCTGGGGCATGGCCGCACCGAACTCCGCCCATACCAGGCCATCGCAGACGGCGAAGAAAGCCCCCAAAACCCATCCGAGCATCGCCTGCGGCCCACCCATGGCGCCCACAATCAGCGGAATCGTCACGAAGGGACCCACGCCGATCATGTCAATCATGTTCAGCGCCGTGGCTTCGCGCAGACCGATCTCACGGGAAAGCCGTGGCTGGGACGAATCGCTCATTTGATTTGAAGGGGCACGGCTTTAGCCGTGCCGTATGTTATTTGAAAATACATCCGGCTTTAGCCGCTGAGGTACCGTTCTCTGTCGCAAAAGACTTTTCCGCAATAATCGCTTAAGCCCGATTGATTCTAAACACTGTGCTCATTTGCCACTGTGTCGAGTTGATTCCGAATGCCCGGCGCTCACCATGTTCACAAATAGTCGGATTGCCCCCGGAACTCCGGCGGGAAGCTGGCGAAAGAAGGCATATCCCGAATAGATATAAGTCCCCTTGCCGTACTGCGCCTGGAGCAATCCGCCCTTTTGCTCGGGTTCACCCGGATCGTGGGACGAGAGCAAGGGTTTGAAATGGTCGTCCCATTTCGACATGAAGTACAGCCCGCGCTCCTGCACCCAGCCGTCAAAATCCTTGGCGGTGATCTTGTTTGGATAAGAGAAAACAGGATCTTCCGGCGCCAGAATTTCCACCGGCATCTCCTCCACCGTCACACGCGAGTTGCTCAGCGCGGTGGGATAGGGAGTGTAGTGGCCCTCATTGAACGCACCCACGCCCTGGTTGTAGAACACAATCAGCGTGCCGCCACGGTTGGCAAAATCCAGCAGCCTGCGATTCTGCTCGCGCAGATCGGTGCGCACGTCATAGGCGCGGATGCCGACCACAATGGTGCCGTAGCGGCTTAGATCCCCCGACGCCAATTCCTGCGGACTGATCAGGCTTACATTCAATCCCACGCTCTTCATCACCGATGAAATCTCGTCTCCTGCGCCCATCAGATAACCGACCTTGAGCCCCGCCGGCAGCTTTACATTGACTGCCTGCACATTCTGGGTTGCCGGATGATACGCATAGAAGGAATCCAGATCGGGGCGAGAAATGATCTTGAACCCTTCCGCATATTCCTTACCGTTGTACTCGGCCCTGGCTGTTACCTGATATGTGCCTTCGTGAAGATTCTGCGGCGTGACCTCGAAGCTATAGCTGTTCACGTCACCATCGTGATCAAGCTCAACCGCGATCGAATCCGGTTCCACCTTCCACCCCTGCGGCGCTTCCAGGCGAAGCTTGCCACGCACCGGAGTCTGGAGATTGCTGCGGACACTCACATCAATCTCCGACTTGCCCGCCCCAGTGGTGGAGATCACCACCACCGGCGTCTCCAGCAGCACGGAGAGCGCGGGACCCACCGCCAGCGGCCGCTCCGACTGGCCAGCGGCCGGATCGACAAACTTTACTTTGCCAAGTGCGTGCGCCTCACCCTTGCCGTTGGGAGTGGAAAAGCTCGCGGTTGCGTGGACCGGATAAGGCGGCAGCGGCAAGGTGCGCAGCTTCGGATCACTGATCGTATAAACGTTTTCCGTTTGCGGATCGCGCCGGCTCCAGTACGGCCGCGTGAATTTTGCATTTTCCGGAACGGATATTTTGAACTGCACGGTCGCGCTGTCACCGGCATTCAGCGTGGGCTTCTCTTCTTTAACAATGGAGCTGTTCCATCCTTCCGGCAGATCCAGGCGAACAGATTCCGGGGTAATGGGAACTTTGCCGCGATTGTAAAGGTGGGCGGTGATAGTGAATTCCTGTCCCGGAGTGGCGAGGGTAAATGTCTGCTCCATGCGCGGAAAATAAGACGGTCCCGGCGCCGGCCCCGGCACATCCGCCGAAGCATCAAAGTAGATTCCCAGCGATTCATTGGCAGCCAGCTCAAATTGCTCATGCTTGGTACGCAGAGATGGAAGCAAATCCGCCTTGACCGCGGCCGATAGCTGCGAGCTTTCAACCTGCTGGATCAGTTTGCCGGTCTCTGCCAGCCCGGCCAGCAGCGGCGCCGAGCAGGCGGTGGGATCCTGGATGGAGAAGAGCTTTGTCGCCTCATCCACATGCCTGGCGATGGACGTCAACGCGGGACGAAGAAATGATGCCTTGGCCTCTTCACTTCCGGCGCGCGCGGCCAGCGCCGGCAATGAGGTATCAATGCCATCCAGGAAATCATTCTCGCGCTGGCCCGCTGCCGGGCTTCCAAGCACTGAGTCAGCCAGCTTGTAAGCCGAGGTGCGATGTCCGGGAGAAACGCGTATCCCGCCCGTTCCCTGAGAGGTCTGGTGGGCCAGGCCTTCCAGCGCAAACTGCACGTACGACATGCCCAGCACCGGACTGTAAGCTCCCGTATCGATCCTTACTGTCGAATCATCACCGGGCCGCATGTAAAGTTTTTTTGCCTGCCAGGGC
>DATMMY010000058.1:0-6540 GCA_035569515.1 Candidatus Solibacter sp.
CGCTGCTTGATCCCTGGAAGGGACTCGCGGAAAAAGAGGGAATCATTCTGGCTGCTCCCGATTCTCTTAATTCCCAGGAATGGTCCTTCCCAGTGGATGGTCCCGATTTTCTGCATGAGGTCGTGGAAGCGGTCAAGGCAAAATATCCTGTGGATGGCAAACGGGTCTATGTGTTTGGACATTCCGCGGGAGCAATTTTTGGCCTGTACATGGGCGTGATGGAGTCCAGGTACTTTGCCGCCGTGGCCGTGCACGCCGGCGCCCTAAGGGGCGACATGAACCAATACATGGACCATGCCGAGCGCAAGACCCCGATTGCCATCTGGGTGGGGGACAAAGATCCGTTTTTCTCGCTCGAAGATGTCCACTCCACCCGGAACGCCCTGACCGCTCACGGCTTTGAGCCGAAGCTGACTGAGATGCCGGGCCACGATCATGACTATTACGGCGTGTCAGGCAACGTCAACAAGGCTGCGTGGGAGTTCCTTCACGCCCACCAGTTGGAAGATGACGCCGAATGGGAGTCGTATAAGAGGCGTTAGTGATCGAGTAAAAGAAAACGGCAGATGCCCAATGCAATCTCTTACAAAGGAAAGATCAGGCACGTAGTGGTACCGTGGGCATAAAGCTTGCCATTTGCATCCAGCAGCCGACCTTCTGCCGTTGCCACTCGTTTTCCTGCGGCAATGACCCTGCCTTCCGCACGGACCGAACCGGTCTTATCTGTAATAGGACGAACGAAATTGATCTTGAATTCCAGCGTCGTGTAGGCCATACCGGCTGGCAGTGTGGAATGAACGGCGCACCCCATACATGAGTCAAGCAGCGTGGCGGCGTAGCCGCCATGTACCGTGCCTAATGGATTGTAAAAGTCCACCGATGGTTCGGCGCTGAAAACCACATGGCCTTGTTCCACCTCGGTTAGACGAAATTGCATAACCTTGCTTATGGGAGCTGCTGGAACGAGACCTTCCTTCATGCGCTTTACAAAATCAAAGCCACTCAACAGTTTCTTTTCGTCAGTAGACGCAACACCATAGTGTGTTTGCTTCATGGTTGGAATATAGTTCCTTTCATCTTTCACCCAGCAGCTTCGTCGTGCTTGTCCCCGATGTACTTGATTAGCAAACACTTGCTATTTTACAAATCTTTACGAGGGCCGTTAGGGATGTCGCAAATCATGTACTGCCAACAATCAGCGACACGAATTTGCAGAACTTCGGTGATAGGTTCCGTACTTGATTACTTATGTAATGCTTGAGCGCATTGCGTTCGTTGAAGCTGATCTGATAATTGTGAATAACGAAGGATAGATTGTACCAATTGCAAGATCGACCCTCTGCTAGTCGTTTTCAGAAACGTCCCAGGAAGTGCATGGCAGGCTGCCTCGATCTCCCCTGAGGCCAGTCTCAACAGAGATTGCAGTATCAGGATTGCCTTTTGCGCCAAAGCCTTAAAGACCGTCTGAGGCGCCATCAGGCGATGTTGTGTCTCACAGAAGGCGTCTTCGTTACAAAAGTCGCCGGACAGAAACAGTACTCATGTTGTGCTGGTAGACAACGTGACAGTACGCGAAATTAAAAATGACTAAGGAGAGAGCTTTGAAAACAAGTATTCGATATATCGCGGTTGCAATCGTTGGAATTCTAGTTTTCGCGGCCGGTAGCGCCTTTGCCGGAACCGCCACCAGCAACATGTCAGTATCGGCCACAGTCAGTGCGAACTGCACCATCGCAGCGAACGCTTTGGCATTTGGAGCATACGATCCTATCGTCGCTAACGCCAGCACTCCGTTGCCCGGCACGGCCACCATCAACGTCACCTGCACGAACGCGGCAAGCACCACGATTACCCTTGATCAGGGATTGAATCCAGCAGGCGGCTCGACCAACGCTGCGCCCCTTCGGCAGATGGCGTCTGGCGGCAGTTTCCTGAGCTACGGTCTTTTTCAGGACAACGCACACTCAATCACCTGGGGCAACACTGCCGGCACCGGTGTTGTTTACACCGGTACGGGAGTAGCAGGCTCCGTGACCGTCTTTGGTCAGATGCCTGCCGCACAGAATGTTCCAGCAGGCACTTACAACGACACGGTGGTTGCAACTATTACGTTCTAGCACTCCAGTGGGCTGAACTGGCGCGACTACGCCAGTTCAGCCTGCCTGTTCGGAATAGAAAGCCGATTGTTCCCTAATCATGCAATTCACAACAGCGAAGAAGCTATTTTATTTTTGCGCGACCTTGGCGCTTTGGGCCGCAGCATTCACCATACCCTCCTGGTGCGGCACCTTTACCGTCACTCCAGTCCGGATACAGGTATCTGCGTCCCGTCCCAACGCGATTCTGCAGGTGGCGAATCGCGAGGATGAGCCAGTCACGTTGCAAGCACATGTTGTGGCCTGGAGCTTTGACGGCCAAAAAGACGTTCTCGTAGATAACGATGAGGTCCTGTTGAACCCGCCTATTGCGGTGATAGGCGCTCATCAGACACAGGCCATACGGATGGGACTGCGCAGGCTGAATGACAGCGCCCAGGAGCGATCCTACCGTCTGATCATTGAAGAAGTTCCGCGGCCACCCAAGCCGGGCTTCGTAGGCGTACGGACCATCGTAAAGATCAGCATTCCGATTTTCGTCTCCCCGAAAAATGCCATTGCCCCAAGACTGAGCTGGCAAGCCGTAAGAATGGGCGACTCACGGGTGAAGTTGATCGCAACCAACCAGGGCAGCGCCCACATCCAGATCAAGTCCATGGACGTAACCGGCGCGGATTCCCCAGATGCTTATCTCAAAGGCGTGCCGCCAACCTATCTTTTACCTAACCAGCAGCGCGAGTGGGTCATTGATGATGAACGGGCCCGCGCAGCCAACCGAATCAAGATTGCTGCCCTGACCGACGCCGGAGCTTTGCATGAAACCGTTGATATCACGCGTTAGCGGCATGGCATTGGCGGCCGTGTGTTTAGCGGCGACGACCGGCGTGTGCTTTGGCCAGATGGTGTTGGCGAGTAATGCCGCCCTGCGTCCGGGCGTTCTTTATTGCACCAACGAGTCAGGGCCACTGCTGTGCTCCGACGATACCGGTGTTACGTGGCATGATCCCTCTGAGTTTCAAGGAAGATACAAAAAAGCTTGGCTGCTGGCCCAGGGCCGCGCCAAGAGTTCCACGGTCCCTGTTACAACTGAGGTCAAACCCGCGGAGCCACAAAAGAAACCTGTCTCACCACAGCCGCCTCTCGGTCCGCATGAAGTCGTGCTCGCTGTTCAGATTAATGGGAGGCAAGCCAGCGACTTCGCACGTCTTGTGCAGATGGAAGACGGCAAAGTTTATGCACCAGCCGACCTGATCGCGCAATGGCGGTTGCGAGCCCCCACGGGAAGGACAGTAACTGTGGGCGGCCAGACGTTCTATAGCCTCGACGGGTTGAGCGGGGTGAAGTGGCAAATCAATCATACCGACCAAACCCTGGCCCTCAATGTTCCCTCTTCAGCGTTCACACAAACTGTGTTGAACGCTTCTTACCAGGACACTCCGGAGGCGGCCCGTCCGAACCCCGGGTTGTTTCTCAATCATCAACTGGTGTTCAGCCACCTGGACCGCAACTCAACCCTGGCTGGACTATTTGAAGCTGGATTCTTCAGCAAGTTGGGCGTAGTGACCTCGCGTTTTGCCGAGCGCGATTTCACCACCGCCATAGCGCCCATTCGCCTCGACACGAAATTAGTCCGCGAATTTCCACATCAGATGGCGGTGCTCACGATTGGCGACTCTATCAGTGCGATCAATCCATGGTCGCGTCAGGTTACCTATGGCGGCGTCCGTTGGGCGAGCGATTTTACAACCCAGCCCAACTTTATACCTATCGTGCTTCCCAACCTCGCAGGACAGGCGGCACAGCCTTCAACCGTGGATATTTTTGTCAATGGCGTGCGTACTTCGCGTCAGCAAGTGGACCCGGGGCCGTTCGCGATACATAACGTCCCGGTCATTACCGGGCAGGGCGACGTGCAGATGGTAGTAACCGACATTCTGGGCAGGCAACAGGTCATAACGCAATCGTATATCAGCGCGCGCGAGCTTCTCCGCCCAGGCGTGAACGAATACGCCTATGAGGCCGGAAGCCTGCGGCGGAACTTTGGGACCACCAACGCTCAATATGGCGCGGCCTTTTTTGAGGGTACGCACCGCCATGGGTTCACCGACCGTTTCACTCTCGATGGAAGACTGGAGACCTCAGGAAGGCAACAGACCGGTGGCGTTGGTGTGGAATACGGAGTGTTTCCGTTCGGTATCATCGGTGGAGGCGTTGCCGGAAGTCATAGCGACCTGGGGCCAGGGGCCCTCGGTTATATGGTGGTGCAGCGCCGCGCCCGGCATCTGGGCTACTCAGGGACACTACAGATTGCCAGCAGCACCTTTCAACAACTTGGCATGATTGCCAATGAGCGCGCGCCGCGATTGCAGGCGCAATTCCAGGTGAGCGAAGCATTGGGAAGCCGCAGCTCCTTTTCAGTGGGATACCTGCGGCAGGAGAACCGTGCATTCCTCAACGGCGTTCAACCCCTGAGGCCGGATTTCAGTGGCATCAGCAGCGCCTTCAGCGTCCGCGTGGGCAGCCGGATGTATTTGACCGCGGCCGCCAACCTTTCGCACAGCTTCAAAGACGCGAGTTCCGCCACGGTCAGCCTGATTGTGCCCCTGGGCGGGCGCAGCATAGCATCGGCCACCGGCAACTTCCAGCAGAATGGAAGCAATTCCGGGACCATGGAGTACACGCAGCAGGCGCCGGTTGGGAGTGGATACGGCTATCGAGTGCGCACGGATTACACCGATCACAGCCGGGTTGATGCCGGCTTCACTTACCAGACGGACAATGGCACGCTCGAATTGGAATCCAGTGACGACCGGTCAAGGATCAACTCCCGGTTGACCGAAACGGGCGGCCTGGTCATGATGCAGGGCCATGTCGTGCCCTCGCGCTGGCTGAATAATAGCTTTGCGATTGTGCAGGTGCCGGACACACCGGGCGTGAAGGTCTTTGCCAACAATCAATACATTGCAAAGACAAGCTGGCGCGGGCTGGCCGTGCTGCCGGTCCTGGCTCCTTATAACAAGAACACGGTCAGGCTCGACGATCAGGGAGTGCCCATCAATCTGGGCATAGACTTTGACGAACGTACCGTGGTGCCCATGTCGCGAAGCGGCGTGTTTCTTAAGTTCAAGGCCACGCAAATCACAGGCGCTCTCTTTCAACTGGTGACTGAGAAGGGGGAGCCGGTC
The DNA here is from genome assembly GCA_035569515.1 of Candidatus Solibacter sp. Lineage (GTDB taxonomy): Bacteria > Acidobacteriota > Terriglobia > Terriglobales > Acidobacteriaceae > Angelobacter. The sequence continues at coordinate 5,282 of DATMMY010000058.1, forward strand.
CCGCTTGGAGCAGAGGTAACGGCCGGAGGATCCAGTACGATCTATACGGTGGCGTTGCGCGGCGAAGTCTTTCTGCCTGAAGTCACGTTCCCCGTTCGTCTCATTGTTCACTGGGCGGACCAGCAGTGCGAAGCGGCGGTGGAGGGCGCCAACACCAGCGAACCGCTGCCGAAAATTGGGCCTGTTCCCTGCAAGGTGAAGCGATGAAGAGAATCCAACAATGCTTTTTGCTGGTCGTTGCCTGCGCCATGGTCAGCGTGCACGCATCGGGAGTCGCGGTCTGCAGCGTCTCCTCTACCGGGACCGCTTTCGGTGCCTTTGACACGCTGAGCGGCGGCAATAAAGACGTAGTGGGCACCATCTCGGTGACCTGCAGCGGGAATGTTGGAGATGCGGCGAATTACGTGATTGCCTTGAGCCTCGGTGGAGGCAGCTTTGCATCCAGATCTATGCAGGCGGGCGGTTCCCAACTCAGCTACAACCTTTACTCGGATGGAGCTCATACATTGATATGGGGGGACGGCACTGGCGGTACCTCGACTGTTTCTGACAGCTACAGCTTGCCGGCAAGCTCCAGCACGCGGCAATACACGGTCTATGGGCGTATTCCGGGCGGACAGAGTGGCGCTGTGGCCGGCGACTATGCGGATACCATGCTCATTACGCTGACATATTGATAATTAAGTCCCCGATTTTCCTTAAGAACCAGCCAGCTATTACCGATGTAATCCAATGACACCTGAATATTGTGTACATCCGCGTCTCTCCATTTCATAATCGGAGTAATTCGTACATTGCTCAGGATATTGCACACGGCTTGGTTCTCAAGTCGCAAGAATTCTCGAAGGACAGAGCCGCCCCCTTGCAGTAGGAAGTTGAATTACTTTGTTAACCGTATTTCCAAGACAAAGATCGTTACTGCGGTCTGTCTCTTTTAGCGTTTTGCTCAAGAAGATTAACGTGGGCGAACGGCTCCGTTCGCTGTTTCTGGCGAATGATGGTTCGCGTGATCGCTCGAATGCGCAGGCCACGAAGGGCAAGCTCATCACTATGCCCCCGGTTGGATACAGGCTCAGAAAAACCAGATCTGGGGCCGCTGAGCAATCCTGCGAAGAGGCCATGCTCCGCTCTCTTTAGCACTGCGCCATGCCGTCAGCCGATTTGATCCGGCGGCGACCCTGCTTTTTTGGCCGTGCTATACTCCGTCGCAGTGAGGAAGAGACTCATAGTTTTAGCTGCGATGCTGGCCTTGCTGGTAG
>DATMMY010000059.1:0-12125 GCA_035569515.1 Candidatus Solibacter sp.
AAAATTTATGGCAAAAATGAAGACGTTCACGCTTGAAGAAGCGCATAGATTGCTGCCCGTACTGAAATCGCTGCTCAAGCGCGCTATGGAAGGCAAACAGGTGATTGAGCAGGTCGAAAAAGAATTGCAGGAGCTGAATCATCGCATCCTGCTGAGTGGCGGCCTTTTTGTAGATGTGGCCAAGGTTGCGCGGCGACGGGCAGAGCGCGATAAGGCCCTCCAGAACACCAAAGATGCCATGGCGGAAGTGGAAGCCATCGGCGTGCAGGTCAAAGACCTTGATATCGGCCTGCTGGATTTTCCCTGCGTGGTCGAGGACCAGATTGTGCTGCTGTGCTGGAAATTTGGTGAAGACAAGATCGAGTTCTGGCATGGAATGGAAGAAGGCTTCAAAGGACGCAAGCCCATCGACGAGCGCATTCTGGGTGGAAAAAAGAAAGAGAAACCCAACTAAACACATTGGGTAATTTCGTAAGTGGGTAATTGGATAATTGGAAATTCACATCTAAATTGACGTTTTGCAAATTACCCAATTACTAAATTACCCATTTACTCAATTCCTCGTCGGTTTCTTCCCTTCGGCCCACTGCGGCTTGAATCCGGAATTTACCAGCCACTCCACTGGCTTGATCAGCGAGTGGATTGCCTGCTCCATGTGCTGAAAATCAATGCGGGAGACCTTGTCGCTGGGCATGTGGTAGTCCGTGTGCAGCCCGAAGCTTGAAACGGTCTGGGCCACAATGCCCTTCAGCGCCAGCGCGTAATTATCCGACCGCTGGAAGAAGTTTTGCTTTGGATGGGGATCTGCCACGAGCTTAGCGCCGTGCTTTGCCAGCTCCGGGCCAAGATCGCTGCGTTCATAGCCTGTGAGCCACAGTTCGTCGGGCTTCACCGCAGGATCGGGCCGCCCGATCATCTCAAACTCCAGGTTGGCCACCATCCTGTCCAGCGGCACGGGCGGATGTTCAAGAAAGTATTGGTTACCCTGTCCACCGGTCTCTTCGCTGCCAAAGAAAGCCAAGATTACCGTCCGTCGGTGGTGCTCTTTTTGTACTATGGCCCGCGCCAGCTCCAGGACTGCAACGCAACCGGAAGCATCGTCGTCAGCCCCGTTATAAATGGAGTCCCCGTTGACTTCTTTCCCCACCCCCAGATGGTCCAGGTGGGCGGTCAGCAGAATGACTTCATCTTTTAGCTTTGGATCTGTCCCTGCAAGCTTCCCGATTACATTGCGGGTGTTCCATTTCTTGTGTCCCTGGCCGTAAAACTGAAACTCGCCGGAAACATTCTGTATGTAGCCGCCATTGTCGCCAGCCGGCTCGATACCCATTTGGCGCAGCTCCGAGCCCAGGTATGCGGCGGCCAGCAGTTCATCATCGGTTCCGCTGCCCCGGCCCTGAAGGGCGTCGCTGGCCAGAAATTCCAACTCGCCTCGAATGTGATCGACCAGCGTGTCACGGCCGTCGTTCAGGCCGAATGACAGGGAGCAAATGAAAAGCAGGGACAAAGCAACTTTTATCGGGGTTCTCACCAATCCTCCAAACTCAGCAGTATACGATGAGCGCGGATATCGCTCAGGCAGGGGGCATGAAGCAGCATCACCGCAACCAGAAACCTACACCTACCACGGAGACACAGCGCAGCACAGCCGCAACCAAAACCTAAAACCTTTGAAACACGGAGGAACGGAGTAAACGGAGGAAAACAAGGAGGAACCCAAAACCATTAAACACACATTCGCTAAGGCTCAGTTCAGGCTCCGGTCACAAAAGGAACACGAAGGAAAAGCAAAGAAAATCTTCGCGGGAAAACAAAATTTTCATGATTAGTAATACTGAGAAAGCACGGAGAAAACCGAGAACCAGTTTCACCGCCCTTCGCTGCGCTCAAGGGCAGGCTCCGACACGGAGGCGCGGAGGAAACCCCAGAAACAAAGAGGTCGCGGAGAAAATCGCCGAAGGCCTCTCCAAGTACCCGGTGATTTGGTTTTCAATTATGGCAATTCTGGCAGTTATGGCAATTTTGGCAATCCGAGATTTAACACTGCTATATTTGTTTAGACCAATGCGCCATTCGCCTCGCATGGATTTTTCGGCTTTGAGCGGCCGCTGTTTCCGGCTTGCTGCGCTGGTTCTTTCTGCCGCCATTCTTACAATCCTGAACGGATGCAGCGGCGGCTCCGCCGACAAATCGGAGTACGCCTACGTTGCCTCCCCGGAAGCAGTCTTGCGAGATCGGGTCGCCGCGGTCTACAGCAAGACGGGTGTTCTCCACAATGGCGAGCGCGTTCAGGTGCTGGAGCGCCTGGCCAACAGACGCTTTGTCAGGGTCCGCTCTACCCGGGGAGAGGAAGGCTGGATCCAGGAGCGCTATCTTACCGACCAGCAGACCTTTGAGCAGTTGCAGCGCCTGTCGGAACAGTTCAAGAGCGCCCCGGCACAGGCGGTGGGGGTCGCCAGGGCCCAATTGAACCTGCATGCGATTCCTGGTAGAAAGACCGAACACCTGTATCAACTCAATGAAAATGAGAAGGTCGATATGCTGGAGCGCCAGGTGGTCGACCGCAATAGCTCTGGTGCTGCTGCCCCGCCCAAGTCCGACGACAAAAGCCAGAAAGAAGCCGAGACGGAACCCAACGCAGAAGAGCAGAGCGGGCCTGGCGGGAAAGCCAACCAGCCCCCCGTCCTGGAAGATTGGTGGCTCATCCGCGATTCCCAGAAACGGGTGGGATGGGTGCTGGGCCGCCTGCTCTACGTCGATATTCCCATGGATATCGCGCAGTATGCCGAAGGACAACGAATCGTGGCGTTCTTTGTCCTGGATGAGGCCCAGGATGGAGACAAGAAGGTCGCGGAATACCTGGTCATGATGTCGGAAAGCAAAGACGGCCTGCCCTACGATTACGACCACGTCCGCGTATTTACCTGGAACGTGCGCCGTCACCGCTACGAGACTGCGTACCGGGAGCGGAATATTGCCGGGTTCCTGCCGGTCACGCTGGGCAAGGAAGACTTTGGCGCCAGGGAAGGCACTCTCCGTACCTTCACCTTGCGGCTTCAAGACCAGAGTGGAACCCTGCACGAGCAGAAGTACAAATTCAATCCACCCATCGTCCGCCAGGTGGTCGCTCCGGGCCAGGAACCCCTAAAAATGCACCACAAGCCCGGACCTCACAGGGCCAAACGCCGCCATTCCCGGTAATTATGGGGCATCCCAAGCACCCGAATACCCCTCCAATTGGGGTATGGCAGAGAAGGTAAAGAAGCTCAACCTGGAACGGGACTACAAGAAATTTCTTTATTTCATTGACGGCAAGGGAAACGTTTGTCAAAAGAGCAAGTCGGGTGAGGGTGAAACCACCGTTTTGGTGCCGAATGCCGTTGAACGCGACAACCAATATCTCTATTTCATTGATAAAGAGGGAGATGTGGCCCGCTCACCGCGATCCGGACGCAAGAGAAAACCGGAAACCGGGCCAATAGGAACCGGACCCGAAGTGGAAGCGGCCTAGACTTGGCCCCCATGAGTCCCGGATTAAAGACCACACCTGGGTTAAAGAGCATTGGGTTAAAGAACATTGGACCAAAGAACATTGGCTTAAACCTGCTGGTCTTTCGCGAAGGCCGCCGGATGGTCAGCGGGAAAGAATTGAAGTCTGCGCTTTTTAGGCAGCTTGAATATCTGACACAGACTGCTTCTCCAGAATCTGGACCACAAGAGGCCAGATTCAAAAATGAGACCCTCAAAGCCCTTTTGCACGCGGGAGAGCTGGAGTGTGCCGCTGGCGATGCCGGTTCGCCGCCGCATCTTTTTCAAGCCCTCACCGACACTCTGGCTGAAGCGCTGCTCTCCGATCACGGCACAAACAGTCTCCGTACAAACGCGAAACTCAAAGAGTTGAAAACGTCGCTTGAGGCAGTGTCTCTGCCCAACACGGTGTCCGTGTCTACTCCGGAAGGGTTCGCCTATTACGGCCTGCATCCCCTGGCCTTTGCTGATGTCCTGAATAAAGCCAAGGTGACTCCATTCCCGCAACGGATCGCCGTCATCGGCATCCGGACGATCGGTACCACCCTCAGCGCAATCTGTTCTGTCGCAGCACGCAAGCGTGGCGTTCATGCCGGGCGGATCACCGTCCGGCCAACGGGCCACCCTTATGATCGCAGGACGGAATTCTCTCCCGAGCAGCTTGCGTTCGTGCGACGGGAAATTGCCGCTGGCGCAGATTTTTTGATCGTGGACGAAGGACCTGGGCTAAGCGGATCGTCCCTGCTTTCGGTGGGTGAAGCATTGGCGCAAGCAGGTGTTGCGAGCGACAAAATTACGTTCATCTGCAGCCATGAGCCGGACGTGGCAGCCCTGTGTGCGCCTGATGGCCCTCGGCGCTGGCGCAGCTTCCACTCGATTGCGGCTGCGGCAGGCGCTCAGATCCGGAAACCTGCGGACGCCCAGGTCTGGATCGGAGCCGGCGAGTGGCGACGCTTGCTTCTGTCGCAGGGGTCCGTTTCTCAGGCTTCCTGCTGGCCTGCTTCCTGGACGAGCCTCGAGCGGCCAAAATATGTTTCAGGCAGTGCTGTTGCCGCAAGCAGCGGTGTTACCGAATCCCGGTTCTTCAAATTCCTCGGTCTGGGACACTATGGCGAGCGGGTCTTCGAACGCGAGGCGCGCGTTGCTGTCGCAGGATTCGCTCCTCCACCAAAAATGGAGTCCGATGGTTATGTTTCGTATCCGCTGATCAGCGGTCGCCCCATGCGTGCTGAAGACCTGACAGAGAGCGTGCTGGCCCGCATGGCTGCTTATTGCGCCTTTCGGCTGCAGCACTTCCCCGCAGAACCTTCTCATCTGGATTCATTGCAGCAAATGGCGGAGCATAACCTGAAAGAACTTCGGTTTGAGATTCCCGTGAAGCTGGCAATGGAGCGTCCAGTACTAACGGATGCCCGCATGCAGCCCCATGAATGGCTGCTGACTTCATCAGGCCAGGTGCTGAAAACCGATTCCGGCGGCCATGGCGATGACCATTTCTTTCCCGGAGTGACCGACATCGCCTGGGACCTGGCTGGCGCCGTTGTCGAATGGAAGATGGAAGCGGAACAGGCCGCAACCTTCCTTGAGATGTACCGCAGAGCCAGCGGAGACAATGCCGCGCCACGGATTGCCGAGTTCATCAAAGCGTACGCGGTGTTCCGTTGCGCTTATTGCATGATGGCTGCCAACGCCACACAAGATGCAGAAGAGCAATGGAGGCTGGAGCAGGCTGCCGCAAATTACGGCGGCAGATTAGAGTCAAAGATCACCGAACTCTTACCGCAAAGGACGCCAAGGCCGCAAAGGAAAACCAGTTTTGCCGCAGATTTCGCAGATACACGCAAGATTGAAACGCCAGAATCGAAAACATCCTAAGGTCGTCCGTTGTTTCCGATCAGTGTTCATCAGCGCAAATCAGCGGTAAAAAAGGTTTTGCCTTTCAAAAGTTTCAAATGCTAATTTTGAAATTCAGCTATGGAACTCAGCAATCGTCTCCACCACGTACTGCTGTTCCTCTTCGCGGAGTTCGGCGAACATCGGCAACGCCAGCACTTCGGCCGCGGCAGCTTCGGTTTCGGGCAGATCGCCTGCTGCGTAGCCCACATACGAGAAGCATTGCTGCAGATGGAGAGGCACAGGGTAGTAGATCTGCGTCCCGATTCCGTGCTCACCCAGGAAGGCCTTTAACTGGTCCCGCTTCTTCGTACGGATGACATATTGATGGTAAATATGGTGGGCTTCCGGTCGCGTCTTCAGCAGGGTCACAGGGCCGGCTGAAGCGGCTCCTGTCCCGGTGAGGCCGGACGCGGCAAACAGGCGGTCATAGATAGCTGCGCGCTCGCGCCGCTGGGAATTCCATTGCTTTAGATGCGGCATCTTGACCCGTAAAATCGCGGCCTGAAGGGAATCCAGCCGGCTGTTGGCTCCAATTTCTTCGTGGTAATAACGCTTTCTGCTGCCATGGTCGCGTAGCATGCGCACGCGTTCAGCCAGAGCCGGGTCATTGGTTGTCAGGGCCCCTGCATCGCCAAACGCGCTGAGGTTCTTGGTGGGATAGAAGCTGAATGCGGCGGCCGTTCCCATCGATCCCGCTTTCTTCCCTGCCCAGGTCGCGCCAACGGCCTGGGCGGCGTCTTCAATGATGGCCACGTTGTACCCATCTCCAATGCGGTTGAAGACCGTCATGTCGGCGCACTGCCCGTACAGGTGGACCGGCAGAATGGCCCGCCTGCGCGCGCGGCAACTCAGCAGTTTCTGCTCAACCTTCGCGGGATCAAGATTGAGGGTTTCGGGGTCAATGTCCACGAACACCGGGCGCGAGCCTGCGCGAGTAATGCAACTAGCGGTGGCAAAGAAGCTGAACGCCGTGGTGATTACCTCATCTCCGGTGCCAACACCGGCTGCCGCCAGCGCCAGCCACAGCGCATCGGTGCCGGAGGCGCAGCCCACCGCTTCGCGGGTCTCGCACAAGCCGGCAAATTCGCGCTCGAAAGCAGTCGCTTCTTCGCCGAGAATGTAATGCTGGGAGTCGCACACGCGGCCTACCGCGGCGAGGATCTCGCCGCGAACGGAGGCATACTGGCGGGACAGATCCAGCATGGGGACTTCTATCGCTGTTTTTTGGCTAACGCTCTTCACGATGCGAACTTAAGCGAATTTTAACACTGTACAAGGGAGGTTCCAGTACTGTTTTTGATAAGGATCGAGTCGAACAGCTACAATGAAGGCGTAATCTTGCAGAGCGCTCCCCCGGGGTCGAAGTATGGAAGTCTTACAGGAGAAAGATCGGCAGATGGAAAACAAGCCGGCACAAAACATTCAAGACTCGTTCCTTAATACTGCGCGCAAGGACAAGACGCAGATCACCATCTATTTGCTCAGCGGAGTCAAGCTCACAGGCCGCATCCGCTCTTTTGACAAGTATTCCGTGGTCCTGGAAACCAACAATCAGGAACAACTCATCTTCAAACATGCCATCTCCACCGTGGTCATGTCCAAGGGCCACCATAGCGACTATCGTTCGCATGCGCCCGCTCCGGCGGAAGGTGAACCGAACCCGGCCAAATCGGAGGGCTAGTTTATTCCTGGGAAAAATTCCCACCGCTTACAGGACACCGCTAGAACCATCAGCACCGGCCACGGACTGGTCGAACGTGCGTTTCTTGTAGGCGTGGAATTTCGCCATCGTTCCCGCTCTGACCAGGATCTGGAATTGCCTCCCAGCGCGCAGATCGCCCGCGACGCAGCCTCTCTAAAGGCAGCCTCTCTAAATAAAGACGCGGCCTCTCTCGCCAAAAGCCGGACCGGCTCCCCCGATTCCGACGCTCTGGAAGAATCTTTAGCGGAATTTCGAGAACTGGCCCGTTCCGCCGGGGCGGAGGTTGTGGGCGAATTCGTCCAGAGACGCGACCGCCCGGAGCCGGCCACGCTGATCGGCAAAGGCAAACTCCAGGAGATCAGCGGTGCCGTTGCTTCGGCCGGGGCCGACCTGGTGCTGGTTGACCACGAGCTTTCCGCTTCCCAGCAGCGCAATATCGAGCGGGAGGTGGACGCGCGGGTGATTGACCGCACCCAGTTGATCCTTGATATCTTTGCCCGGCACGCCCGCACCCGTGAAGGCCAGCTTCAGGTAGAGCTAGCACAGCTTGAGTACCTGCTTCCCCGGCTTGCCGGACGCGGCATAGAGATGTCGCAGCTCGGAGGCGGCATCGGCACCCGAGGACCAGGCGAAACCCAGCTCGAAACCGATCGCCGCAGAATTTACCGGCGCATCCGCCACATCAAAGGACAGTTGGAAGAGGTGCGGCGCATTCGCGCCCAGCAGCGCCAGCGGCGCGAGTCCGTCCCGTTGCCTACGGTGGCGCTGGTGGGATATACGAATGCGGGCAAATCCACTTTGTTCAATGCGTTGACCGATGCCGGAGTGGTGGAGTCTTCCAAAATGTTTGCCACTCTTGATCCAACGGTGCGCTCCATCATTCTCCCCAGCAAACGGAAGGTGCTGCTGTCCGATACCGTGGGATTCATCCGCAGCCTGCCCACCACTCTGGTCACCGCCTTTCGCGCAACCCTGGAAGAGGTGCAGCGGGCCGCGCTGCTCCTGCACGTTTCCGATGTGACCAGCCCCACGTCCCAGGAGCAGCAGAGGCAGGTGGAGCAGGTGCTGGAGGAGCTTGAGGTAAAAGACACTCCTCAAATCCGGGTCATGAATAAGAGTGACCTCTTGCCGGAAGCGCAGCGCGATTCGCTCTCCAATACCGCTAACACTGCATACGTGTCGGCGGTCACCAAACTGGGCCTCGGCGAGCTGCTTGCCGCCATTGATAAAAAGATCGACGTAGACTCACTTCAGCATGTGCGCGTCCGCGTGCCCCAGAGCGAAGGCAAACTCCTGTCCCAGATCGAGGCCCGGGCCCATATCCTGAAACGCGCGTACCGCGACAGCGCCGTACAGATGGAGCTGGAAGCGCCGGAGTCGCTGGTGCGTGTGCTTCAAGCGTTTGTCGTGCTTCCCAGGGCTTCAAAGAAATAGCCCTTAGTCTTTAGCCTTTAGCCATTAGTACTTAGCCAAAACCTGCTCTTTACCACTGATTTTCACTGAGGCCACTGATCGAAAGGCAAGATCTTCTTACCGCTGATTGCGCTGATGGCCGCTGACCAGGAAGCATGTGCAGAAAACTTACCCGTCAAGCAAGCCTGGAGAGCCTGTCCTGAGCATAGTCGAAGGAGGCGAAATTATTGAGCCCAGCACTGCCTGCCCTCGACTGCTACATGGGCCTACAGCCCACCTAAGAGAATGAAAATCGGGGCGCATAATGCGGAACGGTCGAAGGACCAATCCCCGACAGGGGATGGATGAGAGTAGCCCAGTACGTCGAGACAGCGTGTGCGCGATTTTGCGAACACGCTGTCTCGTAAGTGCTGGGTAAGAAAGAACAGGCCCTCTTCCTTACGCCGTAGGCTTGCGCGCAGCTCCGGGGTCCCCAACACGCGCCGGTGTTGCGCGTGTTGGGGCGGAAGCGAAGCGGAGCGCATATAAGAAATGATTTTCGACAGAGTGTCATGGGCCTGTCGGCCCACCCAAGGAGATGAAAATCGAGGGGCGACATACGGTTTCCTCTGCTTCTTCGACAAATCTATCAATCGAGGCTGCAGCTCTCCAAGGCTTCAGATTGAGCCCTTTTCGTGTTGTCAAGAGCGTGCTGCTGCTGAAGTATGTACTAAGTAGTAAAAGGCTGCTAAGAACGCTTGACAATGACCGTCGGAAGCCTAAAATAAAAAGTATCACCTCCGATCCGATTCAGGATCGAATGGGCTTGTAGCCAAGGAAACTGTCACCGCTTCTTGGTTTCAGGCCCATTTAAATTTTAGGATCAGCCTTTCGTCATTAGCCCTTAGTCCTAAGACTCAATACAGTTTCCATGAGAACAAAATTCTCGTTACAACCAGCAGCACGGCCTAAGCCAGCGTATGTGTCCGTTCGGCAGATGGAGTGGTGCTCTCGGAGGGGAACCACAGGGTAAAGGCTGAACCTTCTCCTACCTTGCTGCTGCACTCGATGGCGCCGTGATGCGCTTGAATAATGGCTTGCGCAATCGCCAGGCCCAGGCCTCCGCTGCGGCTCTCTTCATTGGGATCGGGTGCGGCCCGGTAGAATCGCTCGAATATATGCGGCAGGTATTCGGCGGCGATGCCTATTCCCTCATCGCGGACAGTCACGCAGGGCCGTCCATTAAGCACCTCGATTCCGACACGAATGGTGGTGGCTGTCTCGGAGTACTTGATGGCGTTCTCCAACAGGATCAGGAAGAGTTGCCGTAATAGCGTCTGATCGCCTGCAAATGGCGCCTCGTTCCAACCCAGCCTCTCGATTCCGATGTTCTTACGGCGTGCGCCGGGAGCGGCAATTCCACACGCTTCCTCTAAAATCAATGCATGGAAGGGGCGAAGCCTTCATTCAAAGGGCAATTGTCTACAAGCAGGCGCCAGGAGCCAAATGTTCTCTTCGAATTCCAACGTGCTTTCAGCAGCAAAAAAAATCTCCGGCTCACCCACCCACGTACGCTGGTACGTGATGGGCTGTATCACGCTGGTCACCATCCTCAACTATCTCGACCGGCTGAACTTCAGCATTGCGGGAAAGTACATTCAGGATGAGCTTTCGCTCAGCACCCAGACCATGGGCTGGGTGTTCAGCTCGTTCCTGCTGGGCTACGCGATCTGCCAGGTGCCGGGCGGCTGGGCCGGTGACAAGTACGGCCCCCGCGACGTTCTTACCGTAGCCATATTAGTTTGGTCAACGTTTACGGCCTTTACCGGACTGGCGCCGGATTTGCCCATCACCAGGATTATCGGCGTTGCCGGTTCCTTGATGGTGGTGCGGTTCCTTGTGGGAGTAGGCGAGGCAGCTAATTCTCCCAACAGCAACAAGATTGTCTCCAGTTGGATGGGTTCGCACCACCGAGGTTTTGGCAGCAGCTTCACCATTCTCGGTATCGGCATTGGCGGCGCCATGACGCCCCCGATCATCTCCCTGGTGATGCAACACTGGGGCTGGCGCTCGTCGTTTTATCTCTCGGGACTGGTCGGGCTCTTCATCACCCTGCTGTGGCAATGGTATGTCACAGACACGCCGGAGGAGCACTCCAGCGTCAACGAGCCCGAACTCCAGATCATCCGGGCCGGCAGGACGGAACGCACCTCTGCCAGTTCCACCAGCCAGCGCAAAATCTGGCGCAAGATGCTATCAGACCGTTCCGTATGGGGGCTGATGCTTGGCTACTTCTGCCAGGGATATCCGATTTACTTCTTTCATACTTGGTTCTTCATCTATCTGGTGCGCGTGCGGCACCTCTCCATTTCGCAGGGCGGAATCTGGGGCGCTACCCCCTACATTGGGGTCGTGTTGCTCGCCCCGCTGGGCGGCTGGTTTTCAGATATTGCCGTACGCCGCCTGGGCAGGAGGCAGGGGAGAAGAATGGGCGCATGGATCGGCATGTTCTCTTCGGGCATCCTGCTGTGGCTGGGAAGCAACGCTCCCAACAGGATTGCCGCCATCATCCTGCTCTCTCTGGGCGCGGGGTTCAACATGTTCGCGGCCACAACCTTCTGGGCCACCTGCATTGATCTCACTGAGGAATACACCGGCTCGCTCTCCGGCCTGATGAATACCTTCGGCAACCTGGGTGGATGGCTCTCGCCCATTCTGACCGCCTATATCGCCACGCATTTCGGGTGGACCGTCGCACTGGATTGCACCGCCGCCGTCTCCATCGTTTCAGGCCTGTGCTGGTTTTTGATTCGCGCAGATCGATCTCTGGATTCGAGTACGGAGAACCGGCAAACCGCGCAGCCGCTGAGAGAAGTGCCCGCTGTATGAGTCAACCGAGGAAGCGTTCTGTTGTCCAGATTTTAGAGTCACGACCTGGGCACTTTGCATCGATCCGCCGTTTGCCAAATTGATTCCGGGTAGGCTGGTTTGCTAAGGTCGTCGTTATGTCCGAGCGTTCCACCGAGCAGATACGCGAATTGCTCGACTCCCTTTATCGCGTGGATTCGGGACGAATCCTGGCAACTCTGATTCGCTTGCTCGGTGATTTTGATCTTGCCGAGGAGGCGATGCATGAAGCCTTTGCGGCTGCGCTGGGCCTGTGGCCGAGGAGTGGAGTACCCGGCAACCCGCGACCATGGTTGATTTCGACGGCCCGATTCAAAGCCATCGATACTCTGCGTCGACGGGCAAGATTGGATGCGTCTCAAGACGAGCTCGTGCGCTATCTCGAAGCGCAATGGAGTTCGGCGGAAAGGTCCAATTCCAATGAAGAGGACAGCCTTGAAGATGACCGGCTGCGCCTGATTTTCACCTGCTGTCATCCATCTCTAGCGCCGGAGGCGCGCGTTGCGCTCACCTTGCGTGAGGTGTGCGGGCTGACAACCGAGGAGATAGCCAAGGCCTTCCTCATCACTCCGCGTACGCTGGCGCAGCGCATTGTGCGCGCCAAGGCAAAGATTCGAGAGACACCGATTCCGTACGAGGTGCCGACGCCGCAGGAATTGCCGGAGCGACTGGGCGCGGTGCTTCAGGTCATCTATCTCGT
>DATMMY010000060.1:0-15042 GCA_035569515.1 Candidatus Solibacter sp.
GGAATGTCAACCGTCAATCCTGATTTGCTATGGCTGGAAATGTCAATCACGCGTTCCGCGATATTTACGGCCTGATCGCCCACGCGCTCCAGGTCGGCATTGATCTTGATGCACGCGATGATCAGGCGCAGGTCTACCGCCATGGGCTGCTGCATGGCCAGCAGGTCAATGGCAAGCTCATCGACCTCGCGCTCCATGGAATTGATCTTGGGCTCATCACGCAACACGAGTTGGCAGATCGCCACATCCTTGTTCTGGTAGGCGCGCACGGCCCGCTCCACTGCCTGTTCCGCCATGCCGCCCATGACCAATAGTTTTTGTTTCAGCTCGTCGAGCCCCTGGTGAAAACGTGTACGTGTCATCCGAACCTGCCCGTGATGTAGTCTTCCGTCCGCTTATCGGACGGTTTAGTAAACATCGTTTCTGTTTTGTCGAATTCAACCAGATTTCCCATGAGAAAGAAGGCAGTGTATTCAGCCACGCGGGCGGCCTGCTGCATGTTGTGGGTCACAATCACAACCGTGTACTTCTCTTTCAACTCAAAAATCAGGTCTTCAATCTTGGCCGTGGAAATCGGGTCCAGTGCGGAGGCAGGCTCGTCCATGAGCAGCACCTCCGGCTCTACCGCCAGGGCGCGTGCTATGCACAGCCGCTGCTGCTGTCCTCCGGAAAGGCTGGCGCCCGATTTCTTTCTTAGAATATCTTTTACCTCTTCCCACAGGGCGGCGCTCCGCAAGGAGCGCTCTACCACCTCATCCAATAGCCGGCGATTGCCTATCCCATTAAGCTTAAGCCCCGCCGCAACATTATCGTATATGCTCATGGTGGGGAATGGATTCGCTTTTTGGAAGACCATGCCTACGCGCCGCCGTATCCACACCGGCGAGACGCCTTTTCCGTAGACGTCCAGGTCGGCAATGGTGACCTTGCCTTTCACGCTGGCCTGAGGCACCGTCTCGTGCATGCGATTCAAGCAGCGCACAAAAGTTGATTTACCGCAGCCGGAAGGCCCAATAATTGCAGTGGTATGCTTGGCTGGAATTTCCAGGCCGATGTTGTGAAGAGCCTGGGTCTTGCCAAACCAGGCGTTCAGATCTTGAACGTGAATGCCAATGTCCATTTAGCGGGCTCCTTTCAGCATCCCGCGGTTGGTCACAAATCTCACGAAAATCACAGTGCCGATAATCATGGCGATCAACACCATTGCTCCGGTCCAGGCTTGTTGGATCAAGTCATCATAGGCCGTGATGGAGTACTGATAGATCTGTAACGGCATTGCCGCAGCCTGCTCGCTCAGCTTCCAGGTCCAGAACGTACTGCCGAGTGCGGTGAACAGCAAAGGAGCAGTCTCCCCCGCCACGCGCGCGAACGCCAGCATAATGCTGGTCACGATGCCGGAGGTGGCTGTCCGCACTACCACCGATACGGTCGTGCGCCATTGAGGAATACCCAGACCCAATGCCCCCTCGCGAATGGATTGCGGCACCATGAGCAGAACTTCTTCCGTGGTGCGGCATACAGTAGGAATCATCATGATTCCCAGTGCGACGCCGCCGGCCAGCAATGAAAAATGCCCTTGCTTCAGAACCACCAGGGCGTAAGCGGTAATGCCTATCACGATGGAGGGGATGCCGTTGAGCACGTCGGAGGTAAATCGCACAATGTTTCCATAGACGTTTCTGCCATACTCCGCCAGAAAGATGCCGGCGCCCACGCCCAGGGGTATCCCGATGGCGCTGGCTACCAGGAGGATCATGACTGAGCCCACGATGGCGTTTGCCATGCCGCCACCAGTTTCGCCCGTTGGCTTGGGAATCTGCGTAAAGAAGCTCCAGTGGAGTCCGGCCATGCCATGGGCAATCACGGTTCCCAGGATCATGACTAGTGGGGTCAGCACTATCAGGGCGGCCAGGCTAACGGCGGCAACCGCCAGCGCATTAACCAAACGCCGCCGCCAATGGATCTCATGAGTCGTTGTGCTAGGCAATGTTCCTCGCAGGCATGCCACGGGTGACGCTCCACACCAGGAACTGAGCGATAGCGTTTACAAGTAAGCTAACGAGAAATAACACCAGGCCCAACTCCACCAAAGCGCTTGTATGCATGGAGCCGACGGCTTCGTTGAATTCGTTGGCGATAACGCTGGCCAGCGTAGCGCCGGGAGCAAACAAGGAACGCGATATCTGTGCGGTATTGCCGATCACCATCGTGACTGCCATGGTTTCACCCATGGCCCGGCCCAGCCCCAGTACCACTGCCCCAAAAATTCCAGTGCGGGCATTTCTCAGGACCGCCACGCGCAGCATCTCCCATCGGGTAGCTCCCAGAGCCAGCGCAGCCTCACGCTGCTGCTGCGGTACGGCCATGATCACCTCGCGGGCAATGGAGGCTATGATGGGCAGGATCATGATGGCCAGGATTACCCCGGCTGCCAGCATCGACAAGCCGTACATAGTACCTTCAAACAATCCCGTCCAACCCAAATATTTGGCGAGCAAGGGAGCCACATGGTGGCGCAACAACGGCACCAGAACAAAGATGCCCCACAACCCGTAAATCACGCTGGGAATAGCGGCCAGCATTTCTACACAGGTCGCAAGGAATGTACGCAGCTGCCTGGGACAGATCTCGGTGATGAAGAGCGCTGTTCCCAGCGAGAGCGGCACCGCCAATGCCAGCGCCAGCAGCGAAGAAACGATGGTTCCGTAGATTACGGGAAGCGCGCCGAACTCAGCTCTTACTGGATCCCAGACCGATTTCACCAGGAACGTGAACCCAAACTTGTGCAGGGCAGGTCCCGATGATGTAACCAACTCTAAGACGATCAGGCCCACAATCGCAACTACAGAGACGGCACAGGCAATGACCACGGAGCGAAAGGCCACGTCCGCAAATACACTCCCCAGGATGCCGGATTTATCCGTCGGTACAAGCGCAAGTTTGGGCGGGTTTTGATCCTGAAAAGAATCTGCTTCGGCCGGCGCTTTCTGGAGGGTCCCCATAGCGTGAGACCGTAACAGATGATTGTTAAATGAGTGTTAAAAGGGCACGCTGGCCGCAGCTCTCATGCGACCGCCAAAGTGTTTTTGGCAGATGATTCCCGGTCTCTTTCGCAAGATGTTTTTACTCTCTCAACAGTTCTGCAAACTGCTCCAATTCCTCGGGATTGAGATCTGAAACCAGCCAGAACTCCATGCCAGACTCCGCCCAATGGATGATGCGATAGCCACGTTGTTCGCTGGCCAGCGGACGGAACGCGCCGGAATGGGGATAAGTGAAAACATTGATCACGTGCTGGCGGTGCCTATAGATCAGGGCCGCCACAGTCTGACCGTCCATGGTGTCAAGCCGGCCTCCGATCAAGGGAAAACCTTTATCGCTAAAGTCGACAACTTTGGGCGAGAAAGCAAGCTTTCCGTTGAACCACGGCTTAACCGTATGCTGGTCAGTGGAGGCAACGTCCGTAAGATGGTTCATCAACAGCGAGCGGATGTGGCTGTCCACTATCTCGTTTTGCGCCGCCATTTTGTTGACGGAAGATTCCTTGTAAAGCAGTGTAATCAGGCCAACACTTAAGATTATGATTGCCGCCGCAGCCGCGGCTCTCCACACCGGAGCGCTGGTGAAGGACCATAGCCGCAATTTCTTCGGAGGTGGTGGCTGTAATTCCCTCAGCAACTCCTCTTTAAATCCGGGTGGCGCGCTGAATCGAAAGTTCCCATTCTTGAGTAGATCCTTGACCGCCCGCTGGCCCTCCATGAAGGCAGTGCAGTCGGCACAACTTGCCAGATGCTCTTCCAGAGCTACACTTTGCATCAAGTCAATTTCGTTATCAACGAAGGCTCCCAAAACCTTCTTACTGTCCCGGCACAGCATTGCGATCCTCTTTCTGCCTGACTCCGCTCTTTCTCATCTCGGCCTTCATATTCTGACGTATATGTTCTCGCGCCCGCGCCAGTCTGGACATTACCGTTCCGAGGGGTGTCTCGGTGATGCCGGCAATTTCTTTGTAAGAGAGCCCTTCCAACTCTCGCAAAACCAGTACCTCTCGAAATTCAGGCCCCAGCTTTTCAATGGCTTGCCACATCAACTGCGATTCGGCGTTTCTAAGTAATAAAACTTCAGGATCGGCAGAAGATTCCTCTAAAGTGTGAATTTCTTCGTCAAAAACGGTTGAATCCGGAGTCTTACGCGT
The DNA here is from genome assembly GCA_035569515.1 of Candidatus Solibacter sp. Lineage (GTDB taxonomy): Bacteria > Acidobacteriota > Terriglobia > Terriglobales > Acidobacteriaceae > Angelobacter. Next base: position 4,196 of record DATMMY010000060.1, read on the forward strand.
AACCGAGCTGAAATAAAGGTTGCGGATGATGGTGAAAAGCCAAGCTCGGCCATCCGTTCCCTGAAATCTGTCAAAGGCCCGGAATGCCCGCAGCAGCCCTTCTTGGACCAGATCTTTGGCATCATCTTCATTCCAGGTGTACCAGCGGGCCAGGGTAAAAGCAGAGTCCATGTGGCGCAGAATGATTTTCTCGAAATTTTGCAGCTTTTCCTGATGGTCCACGGCTGATCCTAGCGCCCTTTCTATGAAAACTAATATCAATTGCTTTTATTCCCAATAAAAATGCTTCTTTAATGAAATTAAATTGCGCGAATCCGAGCAGAAAATAGCCGATTTCGGGAATAAAGCAAATCGAGTTGAGTTATAGACGATAGTACACGCCATAGACCGCGATTAAAATGCAAATTTCCGTGGGCCTGGAGGACGTTGTGAAAGAAAAAAAAGAAGAGAAAGACATGATCTTAGGGGAAAGCTCCGACGGTATTGACCGGCGGGGATTTCTTAAATGCATGGCCTGGGCAGGAACGGGCCTGGTTTGGACGGTAGGAGCAGGACTGCCAAACTCCTCCGTGTTTGGAGCGACGCGGGACAAGAAGGCCGCGGGCGCGGATTTCACCTTTGTTCAAATCAGCGACAGCCACATCGGTTTTGATAAACCGGCCAATACCGACGTCAATGCTACTCTGCAAGCGGCGATCGACAAAATTAAGGGACTTGAGAGGAAACCGGACTTCATCATTCACACCGGGGACCTCACTCATCTTTCCAAACCCGGCGAGTTCGATACTCTGGATCAACTATTGAAAGGCACCGGCGTAAACGTGGCTTATGTTCCCGGCGAGCACGACGTGATTGATAACGGGCAGCAATACCTGGAGCGGTACGGAAAAGATCCGGACGGGAACAAGAAAAAAGGTGCGGGCTGGTACAGCTTTGATCATAAAGGAGTCCATTTCATCGGTCTGGTCAATGTCGCCAATCTGAAACCAGGAGGCATGGGCAGCCTGGGTCACGATCAGCTTGAATGGCTGGAAGACGATCTAAAAGGGAAGTCTCGCAGTACCCCTCTCGTGGTTTTTGCTCATATTCCGATGTGGGCCGTGTATCCACAGTGGGGATGGGGAACTGAAGACAGCGCTCAAGCCCTTGGATATATGAAGAAGTTTGGTTCGGTGACGGTTTTGAACGGTCATATTCACCAGATCATGCAAAAGGTGGAAGGCAACGTTTCATTTCATACGGCAATGTCGACAGCATTCCCCCAACCTGCTCCCGGCAGCGCTCCTTCTCCTGGTCCAATGAAAGTGCCGGCCGAAAAGCTAAAAGATGTTTTGGGAATCAGGGACGTGAACTACGTGGCAGGTCCTCATCATCTTGCGGTAGTGGATGCAACGTTGTCGGGAAATCCGCCTGAAGTGCACAGCGTTCAGGCCGCCGGCCAATCCGAGCCTTCCGGCTCTTCTGCTGCGGCTGGTGGAAGCGCGACTGCCGTCAAGATCGACAATTTCGCCTTCAACCCCACGCCGGTAACCGTGAAGCCGGGCACGACAGTAACCTGGACGAACGGCGACGATATTCCACACAACGTTGAGAGCTCTCAGAAGAAGTTCTCCTCTCCGGTACTGGACACTAATCAGAAGTTTCAGTTCACGTTCAAAGAGCCGGGTGATTATCCGTACTTCTGCAAGCTGCATCCCAGAATGACGGGCAAGATCGTAGTTCAGGGATAGCAAGACCCATATTGCCGAGCACGCGTGAGGCCCGGAACTCCCCCTTCCGGGCCTTTCTCATCTGCAATACATGTCACACGTTCGCTCCTCTCAGTGCAGGCTCCGATCCGGAGAAAAGCAAGAGCCAGTTTCACCGCGGAGGCGCGGAGGCGCGGAGGAAACCCAAAAAACCATTGTTGCCAATCTTCCAGCAATTCCAAAACCATGGTTGCCAAAGAACCCTAGGCCCACGCGCCTGTGAGAGACGTCGCGATCTTTGCGGCGATGCTCTATCATGTAAATGGACTGAATGCTGGCTGTTGAATGTTGAGTGCTCACTATGCAAAACTACGAAAATCTGTGCTTTGCTGCCGAAGGAGATCTCGCAGTTATTACCCTGAACCGGCCGAATCGGCGGAATGCTCTTTCCCTGGAACTCATGCTGGAGCTGATTGACTGCCTGGAGCAGATTGGGAAAGACCGAAGCCTGCGAGCGGTCATTCTTGCGGCTGCCGGCAAGGTATTTTCTTCGGGGCATGATCTGGGCGAGATGGTTGGCCGCGACCTGAATGAGTATCGGCGTCTTTTCGACGTATGTTCCAAATTGATGGAAAAGATCCAATCCATATCCCAGCCGGTGATTGCCCAGGTCCAGGGAATCGCAACTGCCGCCGGATGCCAACTGGTGGCCACTTGCGATTTGGCCGTGGCCTCCGATCAGGCGGCCTTCGCCACACCAGGCGTGAAAATCGGACTCTTCTGCACTACGCCGATGGTTGCGCTCAGCCGCGCAGTAGGCCGGAAGCGGGCCCTGCAAATGCTGCTCACTGGTGAAATGGTGGATGCGGTCACCGCAGCTGACTGGGGCCTGATTAACCTGGTTGTGCCGGCGGCGGAACTCGCCGACGCTACAAGGAAACTCGCCATGCGGATCGCTGAGGCAAGCTCGTTGACCGTGGCGCTGGGTAAAGAAGCTTTCTACGCGCAGATTGACCTTGATCAGCCCAAGGCCTACGCCTACGCCAAAGAGGTAATGAGCATGAACTCCCTGGCCGCCGACGCCCAGGAAGGCATCTCCGCGTTCCTGGGAAAACGGGAGCCGTCCTGGGTGGGTAAGTAGACCGTGTGTAGGGTTCTTGCATAATCCTGCAAACAGCGCGCCTGCCGGGCTTTAAGCGGAGGAGGTAAGAATATGCGTTCCGTTAAGCACGGAGAAGGAGGGCGACTCTCAATGGGCAATGGCGCTGCCTTTTCCACGAGACCACAGCAAGTGGAGCTGGCGGCGCTCGTCGAGCGCTTTACGGGGCTCGACGGAATCCATCCAACCGCCGTATCGTCGCTGTTCCTCACTCGATTTTCGAAGCCAAACGAACGTCTGGCAGGAATTTTACGGCCCGCTTTGTGCATTGCCGCACAAGGAAGCAAGCAGATAATGCTGGCGGAAGATATCTTCCCTTACGATCCCGATCACCACATGGTAGTAACGGTCGATCTGCCGTTGGTCGGCAGGATATTAGAGGCGTCGCCGAAAACTCCCTACCTCGGGATTCAGCTTGACCTTGACCCTGGCCAAATCGGCCCTCTCATTGCAGAAACTCATTTGCCGACTCCCGAAGATCAGGGAAAGGGACGGGGGATATACATAACCAGGTCGAGCTATTCTTTGCTGGATGCAATGATTCGGCTGGTACGTTTGTTGGAATCGCCGCAGGACATTCCAACGCTCGCTCCCCTCATCCAGAGAGAAATTCTCTATCGCCTGCTCCTAAGCGAGCAGAGCAGGCATCTTCATCGGATCGCCATGGCGAACAGTCAGACACAACAGATCGCGAAGGCAATTCAATGGGTGAAACAGAATTACAATCAGCCCCTGCGTATCGACGAAATCTCGCGGGCCGTGAATATGAGCGTTTCAGGGCTCCATCACTGGTTCAAAACCGTTACAGCCATGAGCCCTTTGCAGTATCAGAAGCAGCTTCGACTTCAGGAGGCGCGCCGCTTGATGATGACTCACGTTGTCGGTGCGGCAACGGCCGGCTTTCAGGTTGGTTATGAAAGCCCATCTCAGTTCAGCCGCGAATACCGTCGTTTGTTCGGCGCTCCGCCAGCCCGCGATATGGCGCGGCTACGCAATGCCTCTTAACGACGTTTGCAGGATTAGGCAAGAAGTTTACAGAATCAGTCAATCCTCTTGTTACTTGCCAGGGCTAAACTCTTCTAAGTATCGGCGCGAAGCCCGAGCCTAAGGAGGCGGGGGCTTTAAGGAGGCCATCCATGGTGCTCAGCCGCGTTGCAGGGTTTCGATTAGCCTCTATCGTTGTGACTGTCTGCGTTGCATTGCCGGCAGGCTCCTCTGGTCCTCCACCTCAAGACGCACTCGTAAAAAATGCAACGGCTGCAGCAACACGTGCTGACGGTCTTGCGGCCTGGCAGCAGGTTTACTCGGTTCTCATTCATCCGCGTTGTATCAATTGCCACACAGCTACCAACTATCCGCAACAGGGGGATGACCGGCACCGCCATCTATTCAATGTGGTGCGCGGGCCGGAAGATAAGGGTGTTCCAGCACTGAATTGCGCCACGTGCCATCAAGGTGCGAATGCCGATAGCACCGGGGTTCCAGGGGCGCACGACTGGCATCTGGCGCCGTTGTCGATGGCGTGGCAGGACCGCAACGACAAGATTTTGTCGAGCGCCGCGATCTGCAAGGCGGTTATTGATCGTTCAAAGAACCATAATCTTGACGGCCCCGGCCTCTTGAAGCATCACGAGGGAGAAGCCCTCGTCCTCTGGTCCTTCCAGCCAGGCCGCAGTCGCGATGGCAGTGCACGCTCATTGCCGCCGCTCACGCATGAGCAATTGGTTGCTGCCACGCGCACATGGGTCGAGGCTGGGACGCCGTGTCCGCAGAATCCCTGAAATCGGAGGTCCGTCATGCAAACTTATAAGCTCAACGTGAACGGTCAACCGAAAGAAGTGACCGTCGATCCCGGTACGCCGCTGCTCTGGGTGCTGCGCGAAGATCTGAAGATGACCGGCACAAAGTACGGTTGCGGCATCGCCGCTTGCGGCGCCTGCACAGTGCATCTGGCAGGAATAGCCACCCGGTCGTGCGTCGTTCCGGTGTCTCTGATCGGCGACCGGCCCATCGTGACTATCGAGGGGATTGGGCAAGATCCGGTCGGCCGCAGCGTTCAGGACGCCTGGGTGTCGGAGGACGTGGTTCAATGCGGGTACTGCCAGAGCGGGCAGGTCATGAGTGCAGTCGCTCTGTTGAAGAGCACCCCGAAACCCACTGACACCAATATCGAAGAATCGATGGGCGGGAACCTCTGCCGCTGTGCCACGTATGTCCGGATTCGGCAAGCGATCAAGGTCGCTTCGCAACAGCTGAAGTAAAGGAGGACGCAAATGTCAGCCACGGCCAGCACAGCCAACGACCTGCTTCTTAGCCGGCGAAGCTTTCTGCGCGTCTCAGCAACTGCGGCAGGCGGGTTGCTGGTTTCCCTGTATCTCGATTTTCCTTTAGCTGCGCAGGAAGCGTCCCAGGAAAAGGCCAAGCCAAAAACTTACTTGCCGGACGCATTCGTTCACATCAAGCCGGATGGCAAGATCGCCATTCAGGTAAATCGCCTGGAGTTCGGCCAGGGGGTTCAAACGTCGTTGCCAATGATATTGGCCGACGAGATGGATGCCGATTGGTCGCAAGTGGTAGCGGAACTTGCGCCCGCCGCCGATGTGTATAAAGACCCGCTCTTCGGCATACAGATGGTTGGTGGCTCTGGCTCCATCGCGCATTCCTTTGAGCAGTACCGGGAACTGGGCGCCAAGACGCGCGCAATGCTTGTTGCCGCGGCTGCTGAGCAATGGAAGGTGGCGGCGGGGCAGTGCCGCACCGAAGCCAGCGTCGTTCACGGCCCGGGCGGTCAGTCAGCGAAGTACGTCGATCTGGCGGACGCAGCGGCGCACATGCCCGTGCCCGAAACAGTGCAGCTCAAGAACGCGGCTGACTTTCGGCTGGTTGGCAAGAAGGTTCGCCGGTTGGACAGTCGCCCCAAGTGCGACGGCTCGCTGAAATTCGGGCTCGACCTTGACCTGCCCGGAATGAAGGTTGCCGTGGTGGCGCATCCGCCGACCTTTGGCGCATCTCCGAAATCCGTCGACGACAAGGCGGCACGAAACATTCCGGGCGTCGTGGACATATTTGAGATCCCTACTTTCAGTAAAGGGACGGCAGTGGCCGTTGTTGCCGATAAGTTCTGGACGGCCAAGCAGGCGCGCGACCGGCTGCGCATTGATTGGGACCTCTCCAGAGTCGACAAGGCGGACAGTGCGCAATTGTGGGTAAAGTACAAGGAACTCGCTCGCACTCCGGGCAACGTTGCCGTGGCTCGCGGCGACGAAAAGGCGCTGGACCGCGTCGCCGCTACGAATCGGATGGTTGCCGAATACGAGTTCCCGTACCTCGCTCACACCCCGATGGAGCCATTGAACACGACCATCTTGTTTGCCGGCAGTCGTGCGGAGGTCTGGGCCGGTTCTCAGTTCCAGACTGTGGACCAGATGGCGATCGCCGAGGTACTGGGCCTGAAACCTGATCAGATCATGTTTCACACCGAAATGGCCGGCGGGGGATTCGGAAGAAGGGCGACGCCGGACTCTCATGTGCAGCGTGAGGCGGCCTCCATCGCAAAACGACTTACCGGGACTCCGGTGAAACTCGTCTGGTCCCGTGAAGACGACGTGCAAGGCGGCTACTATCGTCCGATGCACGTGCATCGTGTCGAGATCGGAATTGGCGCGGATGGAATGCCATCTGCATGGCGACACGTGATTGTAGGCCAGTCCCTCACCGCCGGTACCATGTTTGCCGCCGTTATGATCAAAAATGGTGTTGACGAATCTGCTGTAGAAGGCACAGCGGATACGCACTACAACATTCCGAACTTCCATGTTTCGGCGCATCATCCTACTGTGAACGTGCCGGTACTGTGGTGGCGTTCTGTGGGGCATACGCACAATGCCTTCGTCATGGAGACGCTGATTGACGAGTTGGCAACCCGCGCCAAGATAGATCCCATCGTCTATCGCCGGAAGCTCCTTAAACCTGATGCCGGGAAACTGCACGGCGCGCTCGCTCTGATGGAAGAAAAGAGCGCCGCCTGGCGCACCAGGCTGCCAAAAGGACACGCCGTCGGCATCTCGTGTCACGAATCGTTCGACACCGGTGTCGCCTGCGCCGTGGATGTCTCGATCGAGAATAAGAGGCCCAGGATCCACCGCGTCACGGTTGCGTGTGACCCGGGGATTGCAGTGAATCCGCTGACGATCGAAAGTCAGTTTCAAGGTGGGGTGGCCTTCGGGGTGTCACAACTGATGGCAAAGGGAGCGATTACGCTAAAGGACGGTCATGTGGAGCAGAGCAACTTCGACGGTTATACTCCACCCTACATCATCGACGCACCGGTTGCGGTGGATGTCCATATCGTACCGAGCACAGAGAACCCGTCTGGATGCGGAGAGCCACCCGTTCCCGTGATTTCGCCCGCTGTAGCTAACGCTCTGTCACAGCTGACCGGCAAGCGGTACCGCACCTTGCCGCTGGTGACGGTGTAGACCGTTATGCTGGTTGTAATGAGAATTTTGTTCTCATTTTTGGTATACGCAATGGGACCTCGCTGGAGATTTGGTAAATGGGTAACTTGGTAATTGCGTAATTGAAAATCAAAGGCGAAACTCCCAGCATCTTTGGAGATAATTTTCCAATCGGAGGTAGACCAATGGCCCCGATTACCAACTCCCGCTCAATCTTCAGTCGCAGAGACATCTTGAAAGCTAGCGGTCTGGCCGTAATTCCGCTGGCGGTTCCCTCCGCGATTTGTGCGTTGCATGACCAGCAGCCGATCGCCGCGAACGGCAGCACCGATCCTTGCCCAATTCCCTGGCTCGATAAGAATGGGAGTCACAATCAGCCGGCAGGCCCGAGTCTGGAACCGTCACACATTTACCATTTCAAAGGACGGGTAGCCCGGTGCAGCACCTTTACCGGCATGGGCACCGATAACAAGGGAAATCGAATCGCATTTGGCAGTCCGACAACCGATTATGGTGTCATGCTGGGCGAGTACTGGGCCGCCCGGACAACACAGCAAGGTTCCTTTACCCACATATGACTCACGCTGTTCCGGGGACAGGCTGTCCCCGCTAACCAGATCCACGACTTTCACCCGCCGATTGCGCCGTCTGGACTTTACTGGGTCGTTCCGGTTCCGGAACGAGGTCTGAGCATCAGTCCTGACGGGAACACCTTCACACTGGAGATGCAAAACGTTGCCGTGGTCGATCAGCCGCGCTGGCTGGCGCTGGACGCAATAGCCACTCCTGCGCGAATGTCCTTCAAGATGGTTTGGAAATCAACCGGCGAACCAGTGAAGTACGAAGACGCCGCCAAGCATTTCCGGTTCACGGGCACCCGTGCAGCGTGCCAGATGGCAGCGGTAGTTGAGGTCCCATCCATCGGTTTTTCGTGGAAGTCCGATCCGCTTAGTACCTCGACGTGCGACTTCGCCATCATCGGGGAAGAAGTCAACGGTCGTTATTACGACGCTTGATGCCCACAAACACATAGAGCGCCGATGATCCGGCGCTCTATGTACAGTCGAGATGATGTTCTGACTACGGCAACACGTACTTGACGCTCACGTAACCCATGCTGAGATGCGCATTCTTTGGCGCGCCTGCGGCCACAAACCACGGGCTACGGGTCAGGTAAGAATACTGGGTAACGAGTTGCAGCGCTCCGTACTGGGGGTGCTTCCAGAAGGTCTGGATCCAGTTGAGGGAGGCTTGCTGCAGGGACTTGTTGGCGCTGTTGGGAGAGTTCGGAGCTCCGAATCCCGCAAAGCGGTTAGGCAGCGGATTAGTGGTATCCAGGAAGAAGTTGCGTTGTGCGTAGACTCCTCCGTAGGTCCCGGCAAACAAGGTGTTCGTGGTTGCCTGGAATTCAAACCCTAGAGTACCGCCGCTGGAGTGGATCAAAGAGACCGTGCCGTCAGGACGTACAATTGCATCCGGCGCCAATCCATTGAGGTAACGGCCACCGCCATCGCTGAAATAGGTGTTGCCAAACAGGCTGAAATTCTTGTGCAGCGCAATGCTGGCATTGAATGAGCCGGCGCCGCCGGTGGCGGAGTTGCTCTGGGCGGTAATGGGGTTGAACACCTTCTTGGTGGTCACCAGGCCGACTGCTTCCGCATGGAAATGGTGGCCGCCAGGATTAGCGTCAAAGGTGATTTTAGGGATGAGGTCGGGATGAACGTTGGGCGCTCCGGCGTTATTGGCCGCATCGAACTGCACACCCAGGGCCGCATTCAGGGCGAACGGGAATACTACTTCACCGGCGCCTACGAACTGCTGCGGATTTTCAATGCCGACACCAAGAGCCCAGTTGTCGTTGACGTGATAGGCCACACGGAATTGGCTGGCGCGGGTATAAACCTGGCCGACGGTGATGTTCGCATCTTCGTTCTGGGTCACAAAGAGATCGGAAGTAAGCGGTCCGATTCCATTGCGGTTGGGGGTCAGCCAACTCCATGCTTGGCCGCCGGTGAACTCCCACTTGCCGCGTTTCAGGTCGAGCCAGTAGAGACGAACCCGGTTCGTGTGGCTGTTGGCGGTTACAAAGACGTTTGCGGGATCATTGCCGTTAAAGTCCATTTCAGCGTAGCCGGTTACATCATTGGCGCCGAACTTGTCCGTGACCTTCAGGCTGAGGCGCGAAAACTGCGCGGTGCTGCGGAACTCGGTAAGATGGCCCTGAACCGTATTGTTGAAAGGAATGGCGCCGAAGTTGGTTGCGGATACGTTGCCGGTGTTGGTGGAACGGAAGATGTTCTGAAAATCCACAAAGCCGCCGGGGGTGAATTGCGCCCCACCGATGCGGAAGGAGAGCGGCGATTCTTTTGGCTGCTCCTCTTGCATCGGCGCGTCAGATGCAGGCTGGGCAGACGGGTTGGCAGTGGTATTGTGGAGCGACGCATCGATCACGCGGGCGGAAACATCTCCGCTCTTGGCCGAAGCATCCTGCTTCGTGCCCATTTGTTGGCGCAGCTTTTCGATTTCCTGCTGCTGTTGTGCGATCTGCTTCTGCTGTTCGGCAACCGCATCACGCAGTTTCTGTATCTCATCTGTCACATTCGTGTTTGTACCGGTCTGACCAAACGAAAGACTTGTGGCCAGCAAGGCGCAACACGTTAACTTCAGCAGTTTCATTGAACTGTCTCCTTGTCCTCTTCTTCTTTTTGTGAGGGCAACGGCTTTGCCAGCCATGCCGCAATAGTTACTGTGAAATGCTGCAATTTCTCGCACACGTATATTAACGGAATTAAGTCGGAAACCGAAATTTTACTTTGGAGAAAGCACGGCCCAAAACCGTCCATTCTCTTGCGAGGTATATAAGCCTACAAATCTTTTAGCATTAAAGCAATATTTGTTTCGGGTTGAAGATTATCTCCTGAATTTGGAATTTGGAATAGGTTTTCACCTGCGTCTTGACGAACCATTGGCTTGCCGAAGTCGCGAAGCTTTCTGACGGTGGAGGAGCCAAAAGAGCCCAAGTGGAGCGGGAAAACCGCTCCACTTGAAAGATGGCGGGCACCGATTGTGGCCGAAAATCTACTTTCGGGCCTTGGCTGTTTCCTTGTTTTTTGTCGCTTGCTTGGGCTTGGATTCTTCTTTAGTTGTAGTGCTGGCCGACTCTTTGCCTTTGACGTGGATCTGGTTGATCTTGGCCTTTACCTTCGTTGCGACCGCTGCCGGCAGGGGTGCATAGTCGAGACTGGCAGTCATCGATTGCCCCTTGTCCACCATCCACTTCAGGAAGTCAACCATGACCTTTTCTTTAGCCGCGTCGTTCCATTCCACGGGAACCAGAAGCCAGGTAAAACTGCTGATCGGATAAGCGTCCTTCCCCGGAGCGTTGGTAATGGAAACCCGAAAATCATCGGGCATCTCTTTCACGGAGGCGGCTGCGGCCGTAGTCGATGCCAGGCTGGCCTTCACGAATTGTCCTGCGGCGTTCTTCACGCTGCCGAAGGGAATCTTGTTTTGCAGCGCGTAGATCAGCTCGATATACCCGAT